>JAGOMX010000001.1 GCA_017993335.1 Alphaproteobacteria bacterium
CTGTTGTACCTATAACGCTCGCCATCAATGTTGTTACACTTAAAAACAGACTATTTGCAAGAGGGGAACCTGGATAAGAAAGCTGAATCTCGATCCCACCAGAAATGGTGTATAACACCATAGCAACTAATATAAAGGGTATAAACTCTAGTAAATATGTATGCAGGACTTGGTACAAAGCAACGTCAGGCCCATACAGATAAACGATAGGAATCAACGTCAAGCAAGACCAAAACAAGGCTATTTTACCAAAATGATGATGCCATAAAGATGGAGCTAAAACCGGCAAGACAGCTAAAGAAAGCAAGATCCCCACAAAAGGCATCGCCCAAAACAAATTAAGACTTGCCGCCGGAAGTCCATGAGATTCAGCCGCCGCAAATAAAGGCGTTGCATATAAGAAAAGAATAATTCCCCATAAAATATGTCTCAACGCCAGCCCCTCTATAAATTCGAGCTTTATTATAGAAACGCTGCCTTTGCATATCAAGGGACTATTTTCATGAGGACTCACTCATTGTCTCAATAAATGATTGCGCATATTTTTTTGAAACGCTATATTTTTTCTTTATTTGCACATAAGGTTACTTAAGTAATGTTACTGGATTTAGGATTTTCCAAGCCTCGCGCCGAAACACGTATTATTGTGGCGATGTCTGGCGGTGTGGATAGCTCTGTTACGGCCGCTCTATTGCATGAAGCGGGATATGATGTGGTGGGATTGACCATGCAACTTTATGATCATGGCCAAGCCTTGCAAAAAAAAGGGGCTTGTTGTGCAGGCCAAGATATCTATGACGCCAGGCAAGTTGCTGAAAAACTAGGTTTCCCCCACTATGTTTTAGACTTTGAAAGTGTCTTTAAAGAATCCGTTATTGATAATTTTGCTGATAGCTACATGCAAGGATACACACCTCTACCATGTGTACGTTGCAACCAAACTGTAAAATTCCGTGATTTATTAACCATGGCAAAAGACTTAGGTGGAGAAGCTCTAGCAACAGGGCATTATGTACGTAGAACGACTGGAGTCCATGGACCTGAACTACATCAAGCTGGTGATGATGGTAAGGATCAAAGTTTTTTTCTCTTTACGACAACACCGGATCAACTAGACTATTTACGGTTTCCTTTAGGGGATATGCCCAAGTCCGAAACCCGGGCTCACGCAGAACGTCTTGGCCTTAAAGTCGCCGACAAGCCCGACAGCCAAGATATTTGCTTTGTACCCAATGGCCGATATGCAGATGTCGTTGCCAAATTGAGGCCAGGAGCCCTAGAAAGCGGAGATATCGTCGATATACACGGTAATATTCTTGGCCAACATAAAGGAACCATTCATTATACCATCGGGCAGAGAAGGGGACTTGGCATCAGCCATGAAGAACCCTTGTATGTCGTCAAAATAGACGCGGCAGCTCATCGGGTTGTTGTCGGACCAAAAGAAATGTTGGCCTGTCAACACATCGAATTAAAAGATCTAAACTTATTGGTAGATAAACTCCCTATTGGACCTATATCCGTAAAAATTCGCTCCACACAAAAGCCCTTACCGGCTACACTGAAACGTATCGATGCAAAAATTTTTGTGGAATTACACACCCCTGAATACGGTGTGGCTCCCGGACAGGCTTGCGTCTTTTACCAGGGAACCCAAGTCCTAGGCGGAGGATGGATTGAACATACGCACGCTCGTTTTTAGTCTATTGCTCAGCACAAACGTCTGTGCTGAAACACTGGATATATCTAGTCAAAATGGGCTCATAACTTTCAAAATTGAGATTGCAAAAACTCTCGCGGAACAACAAAAAGGATTGATGTTTCGCGATACGATCTCCTCCGATACGGGTATGCTTTTTCTCTATTCACAACCCAAAATTATCACCATGTGGATGAAAAATACAAAAGTTTCTCTGGACATGTTATTTATCAACCAACAAGGCTTTATTATCCATATACATGAAAAAGCCAAGCCGCTCTCTCTGGATCCAATCAAGTCTCCAGGTCCTTGCGTCGCGGTATTAGAAATAGCCGGAGGCCGTGCAAAAGCCTTAAGTCTTAAGGTCGGAGACCGTATCCGCCATCCTGCCTTTCAAGCAGACAAGTAATCCCCAGAAAGCCAGAGAAAAACTCAATATAGCCCAAACCTGATGGGCCACACCGAGGCTAACGGGAACTTGTAACAACAGTGTCGAAATGCCTAACAAAACCTGCATACACAAGGCCATAAAAATTCCAGAAGATAGATACTGCAAACTTTTGTGCACAGACTCCCGTTTACAGGTATACCAGACATACGCCGCCAGACTTAAACTCAAGAAAGCCAACAGGCGATGGATAAATTGTATGGTCGCTGGATTATAAATAAAATCTAAAATCCACGGTGTCGTTATAAAGATATCCTCTGGCCATAACCGACCATTCATCAGGGGAAATGTATTATATATATACCCCGCATGGGTTCCAGCCGTTAACCCACCAAATGTAATCGTCAGCAAAAGCACTCCCACAAGCCCTATAAATTTGAATTTTACAAAAGAACTGCCTTCACTTTTTACGGTTTCTTTCAAAGAATAAATTGTGTGCAAAAGCATCATAAGAATACCCACGGCAAGTAAAAGATGTAAGGTCAACCGGATAGGACTTACCTGCGGATTATCGATCAAACCACTTTTGACCATAAACCAACCCATAAAAGCCTGCAGGCTTGCTAGAAACCATATGCTTGCCATACGGGGCAAAAAGTCTCTGTCGTGTCGAAAAACCCAATAGGTGGGGATTAATAAAACAAATCCCATAAGACGGCCCCATAACCTATGGATAAATTCCACCATATAGATAAATTTAAATTCCTCCACACTCATGAGCGAGTTTACTTTTATAAACTCTGGACTTAACTGATACTGGGCAAAAAGATCCTGCCAAGCCTGCGCCGACAATGGAGGAAAAATGCCCGTTATAGGCTTCCACTGGACAATAGAAAGACCAGACCCGGTCAAGCGGGTATATCCTCCAATTCCGACCATAACGATAACCATGCCAACACAAATCCATAACCCAGAACTTATTTTTCGTTTGATCTGATCCATATGGTTTCTCTACCCCGCCAGCTTTATTTGTTGATTATAGGATCGGATGAGCTCTAAAAAAAGCGCTCCATATTCATTTAATTTTTTTTCGCCTAGACCCCGTATATGTGATAATTCAGTCATTGTTTTAGGCTTCGCAGAGGCAATATCTCGCAAAGTTGAATCGTGAAAAATCATAAAAGGTGCAACTTTCAAGGCTTGAGCAATTTCTAATCTTTTCTTTCTTAAAACCAAGAACAATTCTTCATCTTCTGGTTTTACGTATACGGTTTTATTAATTTTTTTAATCGGTGCAGATTTAATGGCTCTTTGGTATTTACGCAAATCAACAGGAATTCTGTTTTTCAAAACAGACAAACCTTGTTCCGTTAAGAAAAGTCCGCCATGTCCCTCAATATCTACACTGAGATAATTATAGGATATAAGCTGACGAAATATACTTTGCCATTCGTTTTTATCCAAATCTTGGCCTATCCCGTATGTGCTGATTTTATCATGACCAAATTTGACAATTCTCTCTTCATTTTTTCCCAAAAGCACGTCAATAAGATAACTCAAACCAAAACGTTGCCCCGTCCGATAGACACAAGACATCGCCTTTTGTGCCATAATCGTTCCATCGTATGTTTCTGGTGGACTATCACAATTATCGCAATTTCCACAAGCCGTAGATATATCGCTAAAATACTCCAGTAATATTTTACGGCGGCAACAAGCCGCTTCGCATAAACCTATTAAAGCATTTAACTTATTATGTTCTATACGTTTTTGTTTTTCTTCTGTTTGTGCACTATCGATAAAGCGACGCTGCAAAACTAAATCGCTTAATCCATATAACATTAAGGCATGAGAAGGCAGCCCATCTCGTCCAGCACGTCCTGTTTCCTGATAGTAAGCCTCAATATTTTTTGGCAGAGACAAATGAGCGACAAAACGAACATCTGGCTTATCAATCCCCATGCCAAAAGCAATCGTTGCAACCATTAAGACATTATCTTCATTTTGGAATATTCTTTGGTTCTTTTCCCTTTTTTCCTTAGTCATCCCCGCATGATACGTTAAAGCCCGAAAGCCTTTTTTTGCAAACCAATCCGCCGTTTCATCGGTTAAAGATCTCGTTCCACAGTAAATAATACCGCTTTTACCTGGGTATTTTTCTTGGATAAAACTTAAGATTTGCTGGCGGGGGTTATTTTTGGGGATTATTTCATAGTGTATATTCGGGCGATCAAAGCCAGAAATGAATGTTTTACCCTGGCGTAAGTGCAGTTTATCCAGAATATCCTTTCTTGTCGGCTCGTCAGCCGTCGCGGTTAAAGCAATGCGCGGTACATCCGGAAAAAGCACCGCTAATTCACTCAGCTGGACATAATGTGGCCTAAAATCATGTCCCCATTGCGAGACACAATGGGCCTCATCAATCGCAAAAAGCGCCAGATGTGTTTTCTGTAAAGCTTGTAAAAAATCATCCGAGAGCAAACGTTCCGGTGCCACATACACCATATCCAATTGACCTGTTATCATTTTTTGCAGGCTAGCGTGATTTTCTTCATAGGATAAACTAGAGTTAATCGCCGCAGCTCGAACCCCAAGCATGGTTAAGGCCTGAATCTGATCCTGCATTAAGGCAACCAAAGGTGAAATAACAATGCCTACTCCTGGCCGGCAAATAGAAGGAATTTGATAGCATAAAGACTTACCACTACCTGTAGGCATCAGAACAAAAGCACTGCCCCCGGAAATTATGTGCTCGATAATTTGCTCTTGCTGACCACGGTAACTGGAATATCCGTATACTTTTTGTAAAACACGAAAGGCATCGGTTTGCATCATCAACCTAAAGAAAAATTATATAGATTTAAAGATGTACCAGAAAACTATATAGAATCCTACCCACCCAAAAATATAAATTTGGGTGGATAGGCGTTTAAACCTAGATCATTTCCACAGCCAAACTTAAACCTTCTCCACCACCAATGCAAATAGCCGCAACACCTTTTTTTCCTCCCGTGCGTTGTAAAGCATGCAAAAGAGTTGTTAAAATTCTGGCGCCACTTCCGCCAATAGGATGACCCAAAGCACAAGCACCACCGTGTATATTCACTTTATTGTGATCTAAATTTAAATCTTTCATCGCCGCCATCGTAACCACAGCAAAAGCTTCATTGATCTCGAAGAGATCCACATCTTCAGCTTTCCACCCTGTCTTGTGGAAAAGTTTTTCAATCGCTTTAATGGGGGCCAACGTAAACCATTCTGGTTCACGAGAATGAGAGGCTTGCGCAACAATCCTTGCCATAGGCGTTAATCCTAGCTCCGCTGCCTTAGATGCGGTCATCAGCATTAATGCGGCAGCCCCGTCTGTCAGTGGGCTAGAGTTTGCCGCTGTAACAGTTCCTCCCTCACGAAAGGCGGATTTAAGAGATTTCATTTTTTCAAAGTTCAGTTTACCCAGTTGCTCATCTTCGTTTACGACGATATCTTGCCCTCTTTCTTTATAAGTAACGGGCGCTATTTCATTGTGAAAATATCCACTTTTTGTTGCCGCAATAGCTCTTTTTCCTGAGGTCGTGGCAAACTCATCTTGGTCCTCCCGAGAAAAATTATACCGTAGAGCCGTATCTTCCGCGAAAGTACCCATCGCGCGTTTGTGATAGGGGTCTTCTAACCCATCCATAAGCGTATGATCGATAATGACGTCATGCCCATATCTATAACCAGATCGACCTTTCATTAAAAGATAAGGCCCCATGGTCATATTCTCCATACCACCAGCAACAACGATTTGAGAGTGTCCCATCGCTATTTGATCCGCCGCCAACATAACGGCTTTCAAGCCAGAACCACAAACTTTATTTATCGTTGAACAATAAACCTTATCCGGTAATCCAGAACGGATACTCGCTTGCCGCGCCGGCGCTTGACCGAGCCCTGCCGGCAGAACACATCCCATAATAACTTCATCTACACTGGTTTTTTCCACACCTGTTGTTTGAATCACAGCATCAATTACACACGCCCCTAAATCAATAGTGGATACGCTCTTATACACCCCTTGAAAAGACCCCATAGGCGTACGCTTTGCCGCCACTATTACTACATCTTGATTCGTCATGGTAGAAATCCTTTTTGTTTCTTGTTCTCGTTCTAGACTAAATCTTATTGGCTATTTTTGTAAGACAAAAAAGGAAGATTTGATGTGATTCTTATGAAACCATAAGAAAGTAAGTTATCTCTTTTACAAACCGAGTGGGTAAGCTGGATTTTCACCTGACTTCTGCCATTTAGTGTAATAAATAATTCAGCCACAAAAACCGAAGAAGAAATTCAGAACGTAAGGAATGTTTTGTTCTTTCGTTTGTATTCGGGGGGCTATACCCTAAACCCGAATCTAAATCCATTAAGGGGAAAAAGCTATGGGAACAGGTTTTTGGACGTTACCTTGTGACTGGTTTCTGTGATATAGGGGTAGCCTGAATTTCCGCTGCTCGGGTGCGCCAGAAAACCCTGGTTTAGAAACAATTTTTCTAACTGCCACTCTGGTGAAACGATCTACAGTCACGAAGAAGCAAACAAAGAGTGAGTGCGTGATCGTCTGATTAATAATAAATTAAGTGAAAAACAAGTGAAGAAATACTTGACTTATCGAAATAATATAAATATATAGTAAATTGAGTCCACACTACAGTGGCTTATTGTTATTTATTCATATTGGAGTATTAGTTATGAACATTAAAAAGTTTACTGCAAAATCCCTAACCTTATGTGCTTCCTTATTATTAGCAGGAAACATATCTTCCTCAGTCGCAAGTGATTCTATTGATGAGGTAAACAGAATACCTCCTAGTGTTGCCTTTATGAAGCAACAAGCCCTAGCAAAGCAAGAAGTCCTTCTAACAAAGATCCATTCGTGGGGTGAAAGTGCAGACCCTGCATCTTGCTTGCTCGATTTTCAAGAACAACTCAAAGAATTAGTAAATATTCATACAAAGCTTGGGCCAATGCTAAATGAAATACAGATGGAGGCTTTTGTAGATGAAATTAATTCAATCAAACCTTGGAATGGATTTGAGGGTACATTTGATTTCGATAAACTAGACAGAAACATTAAAGCTATGATTGTTAGCTGGATGGACCCAAAAACTCTACTAAGCTTTTCTCTCACATGTAGACAAGCATACGAACAGTTTGAAAAAGCAGCTATTCCTTCGCAAATATTTGCTGTAAGAGCTGTTGACGAGAAATTCAACTCTTTAATCCACCAGTTAATCACTGTTGGTAAAACATTGTCAACCAGGGGTATGTTTACATATAATATGTCAAATGGCGCCGCCCCTAACTCCAGCTCACTCATATTAAATACATCCTACAATATGGCTACATTTGAGCTATTTCTTGAAAAAGAGGTACTTAATATGAAAGAAAGAAAGAAAGCATATCTGATGGCCATCGAACTATATCCTCAAATTAGAATAGCATTAAATCTCATAAAAGAGAGTGGCTCCAGAGAATCTTCTTATTGGAATTCATATTTTAACTGTTTAGGTACGTCTAACACCTAAATTCTTTGCAGAATAGTTTAAATAAAACCTGGCCCGTATTCATGAGCCAGGTTTTATTAGATGCTTCATGTGCATGCAATAGGAGCTCCCCAAATGCGAAAAATTCCTAAATCATGAGTTTTTAGAATTAGGAGTAAGATCTAACTAAACAGGTCCCCCAGTGTGATTTCGTTGGTTACCAGAGCGGCTGAGTAATCATTGACATTTAAGCCTTCGGGGGTGATTAACGTCACATAAATTGGCTTATTGGTCTTGCTGTGTGCCTGATACAGGGAGATTTTGCGTTGGATTTCTTCAGTAATCTTCCTAGTGAGAGTGAATTTCCCCTGATGAAACTTCATTTCGCATAAATTTATAAGTCCATCCGCTCGGTCAATGAGTAAGTCAATTTGACATCCCTCAGCGCCCTCTCCACCTTTCTCTTTTTTGGGAATCTCTCGCCAACTGCCGATTTCACTCGAAATAACGGAGATGCCCAGAGCGCTCTTAATCTGTTCAATGTGCTTGAGACATACAGATTCAAAGGCATATCCTGACCAACTTCTCCAGGACTGGGATTGCATTTTACTTTCCCAATAGGATTCATTTTTTAGGGTTGAGGAAAGCCGTTTAGCCACGGGTTCTATCCATCTTAAATAAAATAGAACATATTCGTCGATTACTCGAAAGAAGGTCCCCTTGTTCAGATTCCCATAGGGCGTGAAACTTAAAATAAACCCAGCTTCCTCTAGTTCACCCAGTCGTTTTTTAAACATGCCACCGGAAGAGGAAAGGGAGGCTGCTTTTAAAATCTCATCTCTGGAGATTCCCTGGCGTGCACGTGAAATTATTCGAATTAGCTCGTTATGAGCTTCAGAAGAATCAAAAAGGGATGAGAATAGCGTTTCAAATTCTTGAAAAAGAAACCCGTCTTTCTGAAAACACAACCTGTTTAAGCTTTGAGCAACGGAGAATCCAGGAAGGATACCATTCAGGTAATGGGGAATTCCTCCGATGGCCATATAAAGCTCCACGACTTGGCGCTTATTGTATTTAACGCCTTTATGTACCAAGTAATCTTGCGCCTCTTTGAGAGTAAAGGGCCTCAACGGCATTATGGCCGTCAATCGATTATGCAGCCCTCCTTTGGCGTGAATGAGTGTGTCAATCATCCAAGAGGCTGCCGATCCACAGACAATTAATTTCAGAAATGGCAGGGTTGACCATCTTGTATTCCAGTAATAATCAAGAGCCTGGATAAATCCTGACTTCGGCGTTGAAAACCATGGGATCTCGTCTATGAAAATGATGAACTTTTTGGATGATTTCGCTTCCGAAGCCGTTTTTTCAACAGCCTTCGTTAATAATTTAAAGGCATCCAACCAGGTGTGAGGAGTCTGTAGAGGCGTTCCTTCATAAAAAACCTCAGATATCCGCTCTGTGAATAACATAAGTTGCTGGGGAAAACTTCCATCTTTCAGGCCCGTTGCTTCAAAATAGACACATTCCTGCCGCATAAAAAAATTACGGACGAGAAAGGTTTTTCCCACACGGCGCCGCCCATAAACAGCAACAAACTCAGCCGAAGGACTCTTAAAAAGCCGCTTTAGGGTAGCTTGTTCTTCCCTTCTGCCAATGATTAAATCTGTCATGCCAAGAACTTTCCGCTAGATATGGGGGAATCATACTCAGCGAAATCATGTTTGTAAAGATGGATTTCGCTGAGTATGATTTTTTTGGTGGCAGAATTGATTTTATTGGGTCTCAAAAACTATTCTACTAAAACTTCAAAAAAGGGCACAAGTCAGGAAATTAAGTTAGCTCTTTTACAAACCGAGTGGGTAAGCTGGATTTTCAGTGAGTATTTATGGCTATAAAGTGTGGGAATCTTCCTATGCTAAAACATATTTGTACTTTATAGCCATAAATACTCACTTTTATATAAACCAAATATGCTCCTGTGGATAACTGGCTTAAGAAAATGTATAACTGACCGCCTTGAACTTATTTTCCCTTATTCATATTTTTACCCCTCTCTTTTCGATAGGTTATCCACAACTTTTAACATGTGGATAAAAGATGAATCATTTTTTTTATGCGTAAAATATAAATTATTTATACACAACCCATTTGTTTCCGAAACTGGCTTTTAAATTGCTTTTTAGGGGATTTCTTAATGAATTAATTGATTTATCTACAGCTGTGGATAAAATTGTGATTATTCAAATAGACTTGCTCTGCCCTTGTGAATTAGCTATATCAACAGGTACTACTACTATAACTATCTTTTTATATATATATAATAATAGATATAAGGCTTGGGATAAATGTCTGACCAACCGATTTTAAGAGTTTTAAATGGCGAGAGATTAAAAAAACCTCCGTGTTGGTTTATGCGTCAAGCTGGAAGATACTTACCTGAGTATCGAAAAACACGTAGCCAGTTTAAATATTTTAAGGATTTCCTTTTTTCAACTCCGGATATTGTTGATGTAACTTTACAACCGTTAAGACGTTTTGATTTAGATGCGGCTATAATCTTTTCCGATATCCTCGTCGTTCCAATGATTTTAGGTGAAGATGTGGATGTTGTAGAAAGCAAAGGACCTCAACTTTCCAAAATTAATACACCTGAAGACATTCAGAGACTTTTCTTAAAAGGACATTTTGAAAAGTGTTTACCTATTTATGAAGCGATAAACAAAGTACGATCTCAATTGGAAAAAAATAAGTCTCTCATCGGCTTTGCTGGCGGCCCATGGACAGTAGCATCTTATATGATCGAAGGGCAAACTAGCAAAACCTTTGCGAAAACAAAAAATTTCGGGTACCAGTGGCCAGAAGCCTTCCAGAATTTATTAAATATAATCAGTGATATAACAGCAGATCATTTAATCAATCAGATAGATGCAGGTGCAGATCTCATCAAGATTTTTGATAGCTGGGCAGGATCTATACCCTATAACCGACAAAATGAATGGCTCGTACAACCTCATAAAAGGCTCGTGGAGCGTGTAAATCTCTCTAAACCACACATCCCTATCATTTCTTTTAATAAGGGCTTAGAAACCTCTTATAACACTTATATAGAAAATGTACCCGTTAAAGGTGTGGCAATGGGATCTCCAACGAATATAGAATGGGCAGCAAAGAATATTTCTTCACATGTAGCCTTACAGGGTGCCATGGATCCACAATTATTAGTCGTTGGTGGAAAATCAATGATATGTGATATTGAAAAGCACTTAATTACTTTTAAAGACAGACCTTATATTTTTAATTTAGGCCACGGTATCGTGCCGGAAACCCCCTTTGAAAATGTTAAAATAGCCTTAGATACAATAGATAGGATGTGTGCGTGAAAGCGGTCGTAATTTTTAACCTAGGTGGCCCAGATAAATTAGATAATGTTAAACCTTTTTTGTTTAACCTCTTTAATGACCCTGCCATTCTATCCATCCCTCAGCCTTTTCGATATTTATTAGCTAAACTTGTGAGTTCTCGGCGAAATAAAAAGGCACAAGGTATATATAGTTATTTAGGGGGTAGATCCCCTATCTATCCCGAAACACAAAATCAAGCCGATGCTTTGCAAAAAAAGCTTGGCTCTTCTTATAAAGTTTTTATCTGTATGCGATATTGGCATCCGATGATGGAGGACGTCATCGAGGATGTGCTGGCTAGCAATCCTGAAGAAATTATACTTCTTCCCCTTTATCCGCACTATTCTTTTAGTACCACAGGTTCTTTTTTTGAGGCCTGGAAAAATTGTATGCGAGAGAAAAAAATTGATGTACCGGTAAAAAAAATATGCTGTTATCCTCACGAGAATAATTTTATTCAAAGCTGTCGAGAGGTTATCTCTAAAACAGTAAAGGAATGCTCTATACCGCCTCAAGCGCGTTTTCTTTTTTCAGCCCATGGATTGCCCCAGAAAAATATAATCAATGGCGATCCTTATGAAGAGCAGATCCATATAACCGTCAATCATATATTAAAAGATTTTCCGTCTATCCAAGATCATGTGATTTGCTTTCAAAGTAAAGTAGGGCCTTTAAAATGGTTGGAGCCCTCAACAGAACAAGAGATTAAAAGAGCTAGCGAAGACGGTGTTCCCGTCGTGATTGTCCCCATAAGCTTTGTTTCGGAAAATTCAGAGACTCTCTACGAGTTGGATTATGAATATAAAACTTATGCAGAATCTCTTGGCATAAATCAGTATTACAGAATTCCCACATTAGGTTATAATACGCATTATATTGAATCCTTGGCGAGTATGGTTTTGAGTGATTATAAAGCTTTATGTGGTGCAGATAGATGCCAGAAAATTTTTTTACAACAAAAGGCCGCATAATCTATGGAAATATTTATACCTTACTATGCTTGGATAAAATCTTTTCATATAATTAGCATAATATGCTGGATGGCTGCGATGTTTTATTTGCCTCGCCTTTATGTATATCACAGCCAGACAAAACCCCATACGGAAGCCTCAGATCTTTATACGATTATGGAGTCTAAATTAATTCGAATTATCATGACGCCAGCGATGATTTCCAGCTATATTTTTGGCATAATGCTTTTACTTATACCGGGTGTCGTTCAATGGTCTGCGGGTTGGATTCATATAAAACTTGCTATGGTATTTGTTATGACAGGGTTGCATGGCTTATTTGTTTCTTGGCATAAAAAATTCATCCAGGAAAAGAGAGATTTATCTCATGTGTATTTTAGGGTTGCAAATGAGATTCCTGTCGTTATAATGGTCGTTATTGTGATTATGGTTGTTGTTAAGCCTTTTTAAGACATCCATAAATCTTTTTCCCTCAACTTTCCAATCGGTAAATTATATCATGAATATTCGAGATTTAAAAAAGAAAGCCCCGGCTGAGCTATTGCGTATGGCTGAAGAATTAGAAATAGAAAATGCCAGTACTTTACGTACGCAGGATATAATCTATGGCATATTACGTAAATCTGCTGAACAAGACGTCGCTATTTTTGGACAAGGCATTTTGGAAATTCTGCAGGATGGCTTTGGTTTTTTAAGGTCACCTGAGGCAAATTATTTACCCGGGCCAGACGATATTTATGTTTCTCCAAGTCAAATACGCCGCTTTGGTCTGAGGACTGGCGATACAGTGGAAGGTCAAATTCGTTCTCCAAAAGAAGGGGAAAGATACTTTGCTCTATTAAAAGTTAACACCATCAATTTTGAGCCGCCAGAAAATGTTAAGAACAGGATCAACTTTGACAACCTTACACCTCTGTATCCTGACGAGAGAATACATTTAGAGTCCAAAGAGCCTACGGATAAAGATCTTACACGTCGTGTAATTGATATTATATCTCCATTAGGTAAAGGACAGCGCGCTCTTATTACCGCACCACCCCGGACCGGTAAGACAGTTATGTTGCAAAACATAGCTCATGCCATTACAGAAAATCATCCGGAAGTCTTCTTAATTGTCTTGCTTATTGATGAGCGGCCCGAAGAAGTTACCGACATGCAACGTTCTGTTAAGGGTGAGGTCGTTAGCTCCACGTTCGATGAACCAGCCAATAGACATATTCAAGTAGCTGAAATGGTTATAGAAAAAGCTAAGCGGTTGGTGGAATATAAAAGAGATGTCGTTATTTTGCTTGATTCTATAACGCGTCTTGCCAGAGCTTACAACACCGTAATTCCATCCTCGGGTAAGGTATTAACTGGTGGTGTGGATGCCAACGCCTTACAACGCCCGAAAAGATTTTTTGGTGCGGCGCGTAATATAGAAGAAGGTGGCTCCTTAACGATTATCGCAACCGCTTTGGTTGATACTGGATCACGTATGGATGAAGTCATTTTCGAAGAATTTAAAGGTACGGGTAACAGCGAAATTATTCTGGATCGTAAACTGTCAGATAAAAGGGTTTTCCCGGCTATTGATATTACTAAATCAGGTACGCGTAAGGAAGATTTGTTGTTAGATAAAAATGAGCTTTCTAAAACATGGGTTCTTCGTCGTATTTTAGACCCTATGGGACCCAATGACGGTATGGAGTTTTTAGTAGAAAAACTTCGTACCACCAAAAGCAACGAAGAATTTTATTTTTCTATGAATACGTAATGTTTCACGTGAAACAAATTGATGGAAAATTTATCTTTAGATGATGTCCGTGGGATAGAAGCTTATTGCGAGCTTTTAATCAAATGGAATGCCAAAATCAATCTGGTTGGACGTGCCACTATTTCCGAAATTAAGGAAAGGCACGTCCTTGATTGTATTCAATTATCTTCCTTTATAAATAAAAAAGAGAGCCTCGTAGATTTGGGATCTGGTGCTGGTTTACCAGGAATCTTGCTTTCTATTATAGGGCATGAAGATGTGACTCTTGTGGAGTCTGATCAGAAAAAATGTGTCTTTTTACGCGAAGTGAGAAGGGCTCTCAACCTCAAATGTAACATATTAAATATGCGTATTGAGGAAATGAAAGATTGCAAGTATGATTTAGTGGTAAGTAGAGCTTTGGCTTCGTTGAATCTGTTGTTAGATTTTAGTGAACCCATTCTTAAAGAGGGTGGGAGATGTTTATTTTTGAAGGGAAGTTCTTTTCAAGAAGAAATAGACCTTGCAAAACAATACTGGAGCTTTAAATATGAAACTATACCCAGTAAAACTGGTTGCGGTGGCGTGATTTTAGAGGTACAAAATATAATAAGGTATTAGCAAGGAGACAATAGCGTGCGATCCCAAATTATTGCTATCGCAAATCAAAAAGGTGGAGTTGGTAAGACAACAACAGCTATAAATGTAGCCACAACACTTGCTGCGGTCAGAAAAAAAACGTTATTAATTGATTTAGATCCACAAGGCAATGCGACGACGGGTTTGGGATATAAAATAGATAACCATTCTATGGGTATTTATGATGTCTTGTCTGGCGATGCACATATACAACAGGCTATCGTTGAATCACATATACCTCAGCTAAGTTTGATTCGTTCTTCTATGGATTTATCGGCATCAGAAATTGAGTTGGTATCTGCAAAAAAACGGGAATTTGTTTTGAAATCAGCGCTTTCCGAAATTATTGGTAGCTATGATTATGTGGTTATAGATTGTCCACCGGCATTGGGATTGTTAACAATCAATGCCTTTGTTGCGGCACATAAAGTTCTTATCCCTTTACAGTGTGAATATTTTGCTCTTGAGGGGTTAAGTTCTTTGATTAAGACGATCAGGCGCATAAAACACGCTTTAAACCCGCCTCTGGATATTTTAGGCATATTATTAACGATGCATGATCGCCGGAGTGCCTTATGTCAGATGATAGAGGATGATGTGCGGAAAACCCTGGGCGATTTAGTTTTCGATACAGTTATTCCACGAAATGTTAAGGTAAGCGAAGCTCCTTCCCATGGCAAGCCTGTCTTGTTGTATGATATAGCCTGTAGCGGCTCGCAAGCTTATGTTAAAGTAACGGCAGAAATTCTGAAAAGGATGAAAAATGAATATGAAAATGGCTACGAAAAAAAGTCCGTTAGGTAAAGGTTTATCTGCTCTTTTAGGGCCAGATTTTGAAGATAGCCATAACGATCGCCTGATGTATATTGATTCGGATTTGATTACCATTTCAAAATATCAACCGCGCACACATTTTGATGAAAAGCAAATAAATGAACTAGCGGCTTCTATCCGCGAGGTTGGAATTTTACAACCGTTGGTTGTGCGGAGCTCGGATCATGGTAGTTTTGAGTTAATCGCGGGTGAGCGTCGTTTAAGAGCTTCTATTGTCGCTGGATTAACGCAAGTGCCGGTAATTGTTAAAGAGTTTGATAATAAGCAAAGTTTTGAAGCCGCTTTAATTGAAAATATCCAAAGAACCGATCTTTCCCCCATAGAAGAAGCTTTAGGCTATCAGCAGTTCATAGAAGAATTTAATTATACTCAAGATCAATTAAGTGAATTTGTGGGTAAAAGCCGCAGTTATCTTGCGAACACACTGCGTCTGCTCAATTTGCCGGACAAAATTAAACGGTATGTACATGAAGGATTAATTACACCTGGCCATGCCAGGGCCTTGCTTACCGCAGAAAATGCTGATGAATTAGCCGAGGCCATACTCACAAAAAAACTAAATGTGAGACAGGCAGAGGCGTTATCCAGAAAAAAAATAACAACGACGACACGAAAAACAAAAATTGAAACGTGTGAGGATGAAGATATCCTCTCGCTGCAAAGTCAGTTATCTAATATTTTACAGTCAGACGTTTCTATTTTGATTCAAGGACATAAAGGTCAAATCAAAATCGAATTCGAATCCTTGGAACAGTTAGATGAATTGATTACAAAACTTTCTTGTATCTCTGATTACGAAAATAGAGAGAAGAAATAAGATGTATGTAAAGGAAGTTTAAGGTGGTTATCTTTACACAAGAAACGAACCTGTCTAAACCCTTAATAGGAATCGGATGTGAGAGGACGGCGGGGGGTGACCTCGCCTCCTGCTCGATTTGAGATCATAAAAAATATGACTTCAAGATTACTGCAGCTAAAACTAGCGCCGTTGCATTACGATAAGTTGGTTTTCCCAGCATTCTTGTAATTAATAGTTGCGGCCCATACAGTATTAAAGCTATGACGTTTTCCCCCATGGGTAGACCCATAAAAATTTCACCTATTGATTTTCGTGTTATTTGGAAACCATAGTTTTGTTCAAGTTTTTCGAATGCAGTTATCATTTGCTTGTCCATGTTTCCATGCCTGTAGTAGAGGGAACAGAGACAATTGAGAGAGTCTAATGGTCCATATGCTCTCAAAGTATCTTCTGATACGTCATTGGAAAGAGCGGGTCTTACATAGGAGGCATATAAAATTACATTTCGGTACATATCCTCAGACCAGGGGAACCAGATATCTTCTGACAGGCAAAAGCAGGTAGGCATACGGTCCACAAAAAGTTTAGACGCTTGTTCCAGATTTTCCGGGTTTAATTTGGTAATGTACTGGGTATCCAAAGTCGCAAGTTTATTATTTAAATCAATAAATGACGTTTGTGTATTTTCAGTAACAAATGCTTGTAATGTAGAGTTAGCTCCCTCTATGTCAGAAGCAATTGTCTGCGGACAAAAACTCCACACGAATAAAAAAACAAGTGCTTTCGTCAGAATATTTTTCATAATAATCCCCATAGTTATTGTGAGTTTTCCTATCATTACCAACCTTTATGACTCGACGCAAGTCGATAATCTTATCAATAGGCTATTACACAATCTTAGGTTTCTAAAAAGGCTCTATTAACATGATTTCTTTGATAAGTTTCTCGTGGCGTATAAGCTGGAATTACCATGGACTCTATGCTTTTAAATGTCTCTTTGGCCCAATCTAGGTCATCATCGTTATCAATAGCCACTGTAACGGTACATATGCTTCCTGGTGTTACTACATGGCAAACAAGTATTAATTAACCACCTTCTGATTCTGGCGCTCTTATCAAAGTTGCTTTACCTGCACATGCCCCCTTATCAAAAGCGAACACACCTATTACTTTGAATGAAAAGTCATAATAATTGCGGCCAACATTTTTTCTTGAAAGGTGGGTATCAAATGGGCTACAAATGGCAGACCCTTTGGGTAGACATGTATTTTATTCTTTCAATCTTATTGGACTGTCATATGAAAAAACTTTTCCAAATATTCCTCTCTTTTGTCTTGTTCTTCAGCAGTTCTTTTGCTATTTCCTCCGATGGATCTGGGCTGCGGAATAGAAAAGCGCCTGTTGTGTATAATTTTATATCGGACGCTACACAACCTTTGTTGGAAGAAAGAGCTCCCCTGGTAACTTATGTGCAAGAACAGCCGGTGGAGTCAGGGTCGGATACTTTTGAAGGAATTCTCGAGGGTGTGCTTAATCCCATGCAACCAGCCAAGCCATTACATCCCTGCAGTGTATCGTTTTTAACGGCCAAGCAATCTGCAGAACAGTTTGATGCGGCTGATAAAGGGGACATAAAAGTCCAAAAAGAGATTATTCATAGAGATAATTTGATGCTACAATCATGGCCACAGCAAGCTGTTGAAAAATCCATGCATTGGGAGGCCTTAAAAGAAGCCGGGACTGATCCGGCAATAGCTCGCTTTGTGTTCAGAAAATATAAAAGTCTACCTTGGTTGGATGACCAAAAGATTCAAAATATTTGCCAAATGATTGAGTTGAAAGCCAAAGGCCGAGATCCTCAAGCCTTGTTAACTTATAGCAACTTAATTAGCAAGGGGATCTATTTCTCACGCAATGCCCATCTTTCTTTAAAGTGTGTTTTAGAGGCTGGGGTTTTAGGCGAAGCTATGGGGTACTATTATGCTTTTGAAACCTTAAATATAGCAGGGAAGACTCAAGCGGCTGTCCGATGCGTTCTGATGGCTGCGGAGGCTGGACTTGCTATTGCCCAGTATGCTGTTTTTATAGCGCATGCGAAGGCATGTGGAAAAATTAAAGACAAACCTAATCTTGTGGAGATAATTGAGCCAACAAAGGAATGGAGCAACTTTTTAATTGGGAATAGAACCATACGTTTGCATCCTGAGTATGGCTTCATCGGGAAAGAAAATACGGGTATTGTAATGGAGTATCTAGAAAAATCTGCGAATCAAGGGTTCGTTTTGGCTTTGATGGGACTTGGAGGTTATCAACTCTCGAAGTTTAAACGCCTTCGTCAACAAAAATCCTTGATGACGGCTATGAACGCTTTTACGAAAGCGGCTGAACTGGGATCTGCCGAGGCTGTGGATTACATTAAAGATATCGAGCTGAACTTTTCCGATAGGAACGAGCCTGTTCAAAAGAGTGTGACAAAAGCAATCGAATGATATGGAAGGGTAGCCTAATTCAGAGACTGTAGCTAATTTCTTCGTAAATAAGTACAGCAAGAAGACTCTTAAAAGGGGCATTATCAAATTGCGCTAACATAATGATGAATAACCTTGACCAACAAACACCAGAATGTCATTGTCTAACGCAAAACATTGATAATCTTATGAAAAGTAAGGGCTATGACACTTCCTGCGAAAGTCGAAACTACCTATACTCCACTTAGCATGGCTATTTCGCCAGAGGGAAAGCTGTATTTGAGTCAGAACGAGTTAGCGGGGGAGTATGTTTCTTATGCTGATATGGAACGGATTAAGGCACTTTTTGTTGAGGGGGATGAGATTGGCCTGTTGCGTTTTGGTTTGACAGAGCTTTCCGAAAAACTGCCCTTAAGTTTGGACTATTTCTATCAGATCTCCAAAAGTTTCTTCACTGAGGTGTGTAAACTTTCAGGTCTTGACCATTTGTCGGAGAAACAGCTCAAAGACATCGTCCCTCCACCACAAGAGTTGGAGGAACTGGCCTTGCAGGCCCCTTTTATCGTTGGGGGTGAGTATCTGAATGACTCTTATCTAGCACAGCTTTGGAAGAAAATGATTAAAGCACTGCTGGTGGAGCTTAACCATTTTGATCATAAACTTGAAAATTATCTGACCGCCCATAATCCCTCTTGGAACAAAGTGGGACGTGTTTGTTTTCACTTGGCTGAGAATAAAAACAATCCACAACTACCTTTTGCATTTCTAGCGACATACATCAATCGAATGTCCGGGATGGATACCCTCAAACATATGACTTTAGGCAAGGCCATGAGGGAGTATGGGGCTGATGGTAAGAATGCGAATCTTCTTTCGATGCTGCTGCCCGTTCAGGGTGTTGCAGAAAAAAGCCCATTTATTAAAAACCTCGTGGAGACCGGCGCTATTTATCACCCTCAAGGTTGGGATGCAGGGCAAGCTTATCATTTCTTGAAGGCCATTCCCCTGATTGAAGCAGCAGGGGTGATGGTTAAGGTCCCTAATTGGTGGAATGCAAAGAAACCGCCACGACCTCAAGTCAAGATTTCCGTTGGAAATGAAGAAGGCCCAACTGTTGGCATGAATGCTTTGCTTGATTTTGAAATGGGCTTTGCGCTTCCTGATGGCGAATCTCTGAGTCGCGCAGAATTCAAGGAACTTCTGCAAACTCAAGGCAACCTAGTGCAGATTCGTGGTCAGTGGATTGAACTGGATGCCGATAGACTCAATCAGGTGCTATCTTACTGGAAGGATGTCGAAGGCAAGGTCCAAAAAGAAGGATTGTCGTTTGCACAAGGTCTTCGCCTTATCAATGGCCTGCACAAGAGCTCCCAGCAAAATCCGCTAGAAGAAAATGTTGCAGATTGGACCGCCATTTCAGAAGGTCCATGGCTTAAAGAGGCTTTAACAGCTTTGCGTCATCCTGAAAAGGATGAGCTGAACCAACAGATTCAAAGCAAGCTGAAGTCCTATCTGAAGGCAGATCTCAGACCCTATCAACAGCTGGGTGTGCAATGGCTATGGCATCTCTACTGCCTTCGATTGGGTGGTTGTTTAGCAGATGATATGGGGTTGGGTAAAACGATCCAGGTCCTGTCGTTATTCTTGCTAGCCAAGCATATGAATGAAAGTGACAGCCCTCAGCTCAACTTGTTGGTGTTGCCGGCGTCATTACTGGGGAACTGGGTGGCCGAGGCCAAAAAGTTTGCCCCTGATTTGAAGCTATTGGTTGTTCATAGTTCTTCCGATGGTGTGGATCCTGTTCAGCTGAAGACGCAACCGGCGTTATCTGGTGTCGATGTTGTTATTACATCTTACGGGTATGTACAACGTTTGCCATGGTTGACGGATGTTCAGTGGAATATCATCGTTCTGGATGAAGCCCAAAGCATCAAAAATCCCGGCACCAAGCAAACCCAGCATGTTAAAAAGCTCAAGGCTCATGTGCGCTTTGTCCTGACTGGTACACCTATCGAAAATCGGTTGCAGGACATCTGGTCTTTGTTCGATTTCACGCTGCCGGGTCTTTTAGGCTCCAGCTCATCGTTTTCCGATTATGGCAAGAAAATAGCCAAGAAAAACGAAGCTACAGATGGAAAACAAAAGTTTTACGCCGCCATTCGCCATCTGATTAGCCCTTATATATTAAGAAGGCTTAAGACAGATAAAAAGATCATTGCTGATCTGCCGGATAAGACTGAAATTAAGGCTTATTGCCCCCTTACAAAACAACAGGCGGCTCTTTATCAGCATGCCGTGGATGAGCTCAAACGCAGCCTAGAACAAGACATAGACGACATGAAACGGCGAGGGCTTGTGTTATCCTACCTCATGCGATTTAAGCAAATCTGCAATCATCCGAGCCAATCCCTTGGTCATGGTCAATATGATGGCAACGAAAGTGGTAAATTCATGCGACTTAAGGATATCTGTGAAACGATCGCCTCGAAGCAAGAAAAAGTGTTGGTGTTTACTCAATATCAGGAGATCATCCCTGCTCTTAGTGAATTTCTCATGGGCATCTTTGGTAAACCTGGTCTGGTGCTCCATGGTGGAACGCCAATCAAAAGTCGCCAAAAGTTAGTGGAGACCTTCCAGCAGGATCATGAGTTTCCGTATTTTGTTTTATCTCTCAAAGCGGGCGGAACGGGCTTGAACTTGACGCGGGCTTCTCATGTGATTCACTTTGACCGTTGGTGGAATCCTGCAGTGGAAAACCAAGCCACAGACAGGGCTTTTCGCATAGGACAAAAGAAAAATGTGTTGGTCCATAAATTTATATGCCAGGGCACCATTGAAGAAAAGATTGATTATATGCTCGAAACCAAGAAAAATTTGTCCGATCAAATATTGATTCAGGGAGGGGAAGCTAATCTGACGGAAATGAGCAATGATGAACTGATGAAGCTGGTTCAGCTCGATATCCATCGTGCATTAGGTGAAATGTAAGTAAGTAAGGAAAGAATTTATGGGGCGTTATGATAACTTTTATCCGGAATATGTACCTGTGGCTGAAAAGAAGAAGCAAGCCGAGAAAAAGATTGCTGCTTTGCGAAAAAAAGGAATGGATATTCAACCGGTGGTTATTGAAGGCCAGGCAATCGCGAAAACCTATTGGGGCAAAGCATGGTGCAAGCATTTGGAAACCTACAAGGATTATGCTTATCGTTTGGACCGTGGTCGCTCCTATGTGCGACATGGTGCGGTGATCGATTTAAAACTTGAACCTTGTGCCATTCATGCGCAAGTCAATGGTTCATCGCTTTATAAGGTCAAGATCAAGATAGATCCCGTTCAATCTGCCCGTTGGCAGAGCATTCTGGATTCTTGTTCTGGCAAGATTGGCTCACTTATTGAGTTGTTGCAAGGTAAGTTTTCTGCGAATGTTATGGAAATTATGACCAATGCAGAGACAGGATTGTTTCCAGGCCAAAAAGAAATCAAATTCGAATGCGACTGTCCAGATTATGCGCTCATGTGTAAGCATGTGGCTGCCGTGCTATACGGCATTGGCGCACGTATTGATAACAATCCAGAGGATCTGTTTTCCCTGCGTAAAGCTGATTACGCAGATCTTGTTGCCAAGGCAGGAGCAATGACCGCAATTCAACATGAGCTAGATCCCGGCCTTGCGGATGGTGACATTTCTGCCCTCTTCGGCATCGAAATGGATGCACCCGTGCCTAAAACGAAAGTGGCTGCTAAACCCAAGTTGGTTGCAAAAGCCAAAAAGGCAGTTAAGACAAAAGCGAAGACTGTGAAAAAGACAGCAAAGAAAGGGTAATAGGTATAGCAAGAAGGCTCTTAAAAGGGGCATTATCAAATTGCGCAAACATACTGGCTTCCAAGGCTTTACATGAGAGACACTCATTCCCCTCTTAATCCTTTAAAAAAATCTTGAAGCAATTGTGCGCATAGGGTTTCTTCGATACCGCCATGAACTTCTGGTTTATGGTGACAGGATTCTTGTTCATAAATTCTTGGCCCATGTTCAACGCCGCCGCCTTTTGGGTCGTAGGCGCCAAAATAGAGTCTGCGGATACGTGCAAAAGATATAGCTTGGGCGCACATGGGGCAGGGCTCTAGGGTTACGTACATATCGCATTCTTCTAAACGCATGTTTTGGAAATATTGTGCGGCCAGACGTATAGCTTGAATCTCCGCATGGGCTGTTGGGTCTTTGTGTATTTCTACTTCATTGCCGGCGGAGGCAATGATTTGGTTTTTGTGCACGATAACTGCGCCTATGGGGACATCATTATGTTCTAAAGCTTTTTCGGCTTGAAGGCGTGCAAAGTGCATATACATTAGGATCTCCCTTTTACGGCTCTAGCAAAAGCCAGTACATCGATGGATTCAACTCCGGCCATATGTAAGGCTTTACAGCATTCATCGATCGTGGCCCCTGTGGTGTAAACATCGTCAATAAGCAAAATATGTTTTCCGGCTAGTTGGGTACGAAAATCTGGATGCACTTCAATAGAGGACTGAATATTTTTTACTCGTTCCTTATGATTTTTTTTGCCTTGTGATTCTGTATAGCGAATGCGCACGAGGGCTTCATTTTCTTTAGGAATTCCTGCAGACTTTGCTATGTGATTGGCAAGGAGTGCGGCTTGATTATACTGCCGCTTAAGCAATCGTTTTTTATGTAAAGGAACGGGGATAATTAAGTGGTTCGGATGGATTATGTTTTGACCGGCAAGAAACATCCATTTCGAGAGTAATGGGACTAACTGCAGCATATCGCCATGCTTAAAATTCATAATTAATTGCCTTGAGGCATCATTGTATATAACGGCTGAGCGCATCTTTCGGAATCGTGGGGGAAAATCTAAACAGGTTACGCATGAAAAAGATTCGCCCATTTGATAATCAAAAGGTATGCCGCAGGTCATACACAAAGGATCTGAAATAAAATTTAAATCTTTCCAGCAATTTGCACAGACACTTGTCGGATCTAAAGAGCGCTCGTAACACAATAAGCATCGTGGCGGTAACAGGAAATCAACTGTGTACTGTAAAATGGATTTTATAAATGCTAACATTTGACGTAGTGAACCATATTGAGAGAAAAAAAACAATGATCAATACACGTAAAGAATCTGATACGATGGGTGAAGTCTGCGTTCAAGCGGACCGCTATTGGGGCGCGCAAACGCAACGATCGATTGAAAATTTTCCCATAGGCCAAGAAAAAATGCCAAAAACACTTATCCGTGCTTTTGGACAGCAAAAATATGCTTGCGCAAAGGCCAATATGGCGATGAACAATTTAGATAAAAAAATAGGAGAAGCCATCTTATTGGCGGCTCAGGAAGTGATAGATGGAAAATTAGACGAGCATTTCCCGTTAGTTGTCTGGCAAACAGGATCCGGAACGCAAACAAATATGAATGCGAATGAAGTTATTTCTAACCGGGCTATCGAGATACTTGGCGGTGTTATAGGGTCTAAAGATCCTGTGCATCCCAACGATCATGTGAATCGTGGACAGAGTTCTAATGACAGCTTTCCAACAGTGATGCATATGGCTTCAGCAGAACAAGTGGTGCGGCATTTAATCCCTGCTCTGGATAAATTACATGGGTCATTTTTACAAAAACAGCAAGAATTTGCCGCAATTGTTAAAATTGGCAGAACCCACTTACAAGATGCGACCCCATTAACTTTAGGACAAGAATTTTCAGGATATGCAACACAGGTTAAATATTGTCTTGAGCAAATCCAGAAAGTTCTCCCGCGGCTTTATAAATTAGCACAAGGTGGAACAGCCGTTGGAACAGGATTAAATACCAAGGTTGGTTTTGATGTTATGTTTGCACAAGAAGCCTCAAACTTAACGGGTTTACCCTTTCAAACGGCTGAAAACAAATTTGAGGTCCTTGCCGCCCATAATGCCATGGTGGAGCTCTCGGGCTGCTTGAATACATGTGCTGTGGCGTTGATGAAGATTGCCAATGATATCCGATTATTAGGTTCAGGACCCCGTTGTGGTTTAGGAGAAATTGAGCTGCCTGCTAATGAGCCAGGATCTTCTATTATGCCCGGAAAAGTGAATCCAACCCAAGTGGAGTCCTTAACCATGATTGCGGCTCAAGTCATGGGGAATCACGTGACGGTTTCTGTGGCCGACTCTCATAGTCATCTGGAACTAAATGTATTTAAGCCCGTCATCATTTTGAACATTTTGCAGTCTATTCAATTATTAGCGGACGGCTGTAATAGCTTCCGCACCCGTTGTTTGGATGGAATTAAAGCAAATGAAAAGAAAATCCGACAATCTTTGTATGATTCTTTGATGTTGGTGACGGCATTAAATCCTCATATTGGGTATGACAATGCAGCTAAAATAGCCAAGAAGGCCTATAAAGATGGCTCAACCCTTAAAGAGGCGGCTCATGAATTAGGATTAGTGAACGATGACGACTTTGATCGTTGGGTTCGTCCAGAAAACATGGTGCAACCAGGATAAGGAATTCGGCTAGAAAGCTTGGAGAATATGGCTCAATTCAAGGAATATAACCCATGAAAAGAAGGCTATGTTTATCCATAATAATCCACGGTGCAGAGGGTTTAAGGGCGCTGCGCGGGCGGTATAAGCCTTTGACAGGACCATGCAAGACGGTAATATGCCCAATATTGTCGCTACAAATATACCAGCAAATCCCAATATAGAGGATATGCCGGATGGATAAATATTGATGATGATGATGGGCGTTAAAAATCCGGAAAATATGGCCACGAGTGAATTCACTCGTCCATGACGTATAGGCAGGACATCTTTTAAATAGCTAAACAAACAGTGTCCAACGCCTAAAAATGAGGTCATGATCGCTGTAATAATGACGCCGATGCCATAGGTGTGAAAAGCTGAATTGTTAACGATCTCGCTTAATGCATGGATCACTTCCGTGCCTTTGTCTTGACTGTTTGCGATGGTTTGAAGGCCATGACTTCCCACCACACCAAACACCACATATTCCCATAGGATGTAACAGACTAAAATTATAATACTGCCAATCAAAACAGAGCTTTCTAGTTGCTTTTTTGAATTGTTTAAATGCGTGGCGAGAGAGGGAAGAATACTCGCAAAACCGAATATGGCTAATAACATACTGAGAGTTTTTGGGATCGTTTCAAAGGTGTAAGGCTCTAATTCCTTTACTTCAACAAAAGAAAAACTGGTCATTATGATCATAAACAGAAAAAAGAGCTTAGCTGAGGTTATGTATTGGTTTATGTTGGCTAAGTTTCCCATCCCTTGATAGATAATGAAAGCAATTATAAACGTAAAAGAAATTTGTGCTAAAAAAGGAGGGATAAGAAGGCCGCTATAAGAAAAAATTAAATCGGAAACCCATGAAGATCCGGTTGTAATATATAGGGATACGAGGGATAAAAGTAAGGATAAATAAGCCAGCTCAATAAGGATATTTACCCGGCGCCCCAGAAGTTCCGTCGTCATGGTGGCGATATCAATATCTTCCGAAAAGCATAGACGAGCTTTTACCAGCTGAAGAGCCGAAAACGTCATGAAGCACCACGTGATAAGCAACCCTACGGTAGAGCCGAGAAAACCAGCGTCTACGGTTGAAATAGGAAGAGCTAATATCCCCGCACCAATGGCCGTACCCACGATAAGGAATATACTTTGAAACAAGCGACCTGACATACCATTCTCCTTATGAAGGACTATTCTTTGACTTTACAACAAAACAGATAATAAGCCGAGAATATCTTAAGCGACTTCTTTTTCAACAGAGGAACTTTCGTCTGCTTTTAACAAGTTTTCGAGCCAATGGATATCATAATTACCTTCGATAATATCGGGTTCATTGACGAGTCTTTTGTGTAAAGGAATCGTTGTTTGAACACCGCTTATGACAAATTCATCCAGAGCTCGACGTAGTCTTTTCAAACAGTCTTGGCGTGTCGGACCGTGCACGATAAGCTTAGCAATCAGGCTATCGTAATAGGGAGGTATTTGGTATCCCGTATAAATAGCGCTATCCAATCGTACCCCTGGTCCACCTGGTGGGTGATAGGTTGTGATTGTACCAGGGCTCGGGATAAACGTTTCTGGGTGTTCCGCATTGATACGGCATTCAATGGCATGACCATTAAATTGAATATCTTCCTGTTTATAGGAGAGCGGATATCCCATAGCAATACGGATTTGCTCACGGACAATATCAACCCCTGTAATGGCTTCAGTTATAGGGTGCTCGACTTGAACACGTGTATTCATTTCAATAAAATAAAATTTGCCATTTTCCCACAAAAACTCGAGAGTTCCGGCACCGCGATACCCTAATTTTTCTATAGCTGTACGAACGATTTCTCCCAGTTCTGCACGAGATTCAGGATCAAGTACGTGAGCTGGCGCTTCTTCAAAAACTTTTTGGTGTCGGCGTTGCAATGAGCAGTCTCTCTCTCCCAAATGAATAACGTTACCATGCGTATCCGCCAATATTTGGATTTCGATATGGCGTGGCTTTTCCAAGTATTTTTCAAAATAAACCATATCATTGCCAAAGTTTGCTTTGGCTTCATTGCGTGCAATATGAAAGGCCTCTTCAAGGCGGTTTGCGTCTCTTACAACTTGCATACCTTTACCGCCACCACCGCTGGTGGCCTTAATTAAAATAGGGTATCCAATTTCAAGGGCTATGCGGCGTGCATCTTCTACGCTTTCCACGGCACCATCAGATCCTGGGACAACAGGGATGCCTAATTTTTTGACGGTATCCTTTGCGGATATTTTGTCGCCCATAATTTGGATATGCTCGGCGGTTGGTCCGATAAAAGTCATTCCATGCTCTTCTGTCATGGAAACAAAGTCAGCATTTTCGGATAAGAAACCATAGCCTGGATGGATGGCGTCGGCGCCGGAAACGATAGCTGCGGATAGGATGGAAGGGATGTTCAGATAGCTATCTTTTGCTGAGTTTGGGCCTATGCAAACACTTTCATCGGCTAAAACCACATGTTTTGCTTTCGCATCAGCAGTGGAGTGAACAGCGACAGTTTGCAAGTCTAATTCTTTACATGCACGATGGATGCGCAAAGCAATCTCACCTCGATTGGCTATAAGAACTTTTTTCATATGGAATACACCTTTTTCGTGGGTTTAAGATTACTCAATGATGAGTAAAACTTCATCAAACTCAACAGGCTGAGCATTGGAGAATAAAATTTTTGTCACTTTACCTGCACGAGGAGCCTTTATCGGGTTCATAACTTTCATGGCCTCGATAATCAGCAATGTTTGGCCTTGGCTCACTGAATCTCCAACTTTAACAAAAGGCGGAGAGCTAGGGTCTGAAGCCTCATACGCATTTCCAACCATAGGCGACTTAACAGCGCCTGGATTTTTGCTATCATCCTGAACATCAGAAACCACACTCAGCGTAGGCGCCGAAACAGGTGCAGGCGAAGGCATAGAATAATGAGGGGCAACAACAGTTTCCTGACGATGACGAACAACCCGAATACGATGGTCATTCACTTCATATTCAATTTCATTCAGATCTGTTTCATTCAACAACTCAGCAAGTTGTCTTACCATATCTGCATCAAAAGTAAATTTATCGGCCATATTTATAATCTCACCCTACAATTTATCTTTGGTCTTTATACCAATTCTAATGAAAAAGGCAAGTGTTCTATGATCTTATGTAAAATGAGGACAAAGCAAAAAAGTATAAAGCAGATCATTAAGAGAAACATCAATGCTTTATTTTTATTGCAATTTGCCACCATGAAGTATAAAAATAAGGGACTTTTTTTCTCTACCGCACAAGAGTTTATAAAACCTAATGCAAAATATATTATTTGTAGATTTAGATGAATCTTTAGTGAGAACAGATGTTTTTCATGAGCAATTTTTTCGCTATTTACTTTTATCCCCAATTAAGGCATTGCGATTAATTTTTCGCTCTAAATTATCCCCTGAAACGATTAAATCATCTTTGAGTGATCTCGTCGATACGGATGCAACTACATTACCTTATAATAAGGAGGTGATGAAACAAATTGAGCAAGCAAAGGATGCCGGCTACAAAATTGTTCTGGCAACGGCGGCTCATGAGAAAATAGCGGGTAAGGTTGCTCAATACTTAGGTGTTTTTGATGACGTTATCGCAACCACCGATACTTATAATTGCAAAGGATTAAACAAACTTAAAAAAATGCAAGAGTATGCTCAAGGTAATCCTTTTGAGTATATCGGTGATAGCCAGGCAGATATCGCTATATTTAATCAGGCCAAAAAGAGCTATGTTGTTGGCAGTTTGAACTATGATAATGCGGTGAGAATAAAAGGGCGCCCGCCTATACCAAAATCAATTTTAAAAGCTATGCGTCCGCACCAGTGGGCTAAGAACAGCTTGATTTTTCTGCCTTTGCTTACGAGTCATACGTTCAATGCCTCTGAAGTTTTGATTAGTTTATTCGGCTTTGTCTGTTTTTCTTTGGCGGCGTCGGCTGTGTATATTATAAATGACATGCTCGATATAGAAGATGATCGGCGACATTTGTCGAAGAGAAACAGGCCTTTTGCAAAGGGGATGTTGTCAATAAAACAAGGGATCTTCATAAGCGGGATATTATTTTTAGCAACTTTATTCCTATCGTATATATTGTTGTACCATGGCATAGTGGTCTTGTGTGTGTATATTGCTCTTACTTTTTTCTACTCTTCATATCTCAAATCTCAACCTATGATGGATGTTTTTTGTTTAAGCCTTTTGTATTCCATCCGTGTTTTTTATGGCCATGTGATTAATGGCATTGATCAATCCTCTTGGCTGCTGGCTTTTTGTTCTTTCTTCTTTTTAAGCTTGGCATTTATGAAGAGGTCTGCAGAAATAGAAAAAGTTGCGACGAAAGCAGAAAGCCTAGCGCAGAGGCGTGGATATGGGCAGAAAGATGAGTTTTTGCTTAAAACGGCGGGTATTTGCTCCGGTCTTATATCTATTTTGGTGCTATGTTTGTATATAAGCTCTGAAAAAGTATCTATACTCTATGCAAATCCTGATTTTCTTTGGGCTGCAGCTTATGTTTTATTGTTTTGGAAATTAAGGATGTGGCTTATTACAACGAGAGGAAAAATGGATCAAGATCCTGTTTTATATACGTTAAAGGACCCTGTTTCTTACGTTGTGGCGGGTTTAGTTATTATTTTTGGCCTTTTTGCAAAGGTTTTTTAATGAGATCTAATTATTTAAAATTAGTTTTCCTTGTAGGAATTTATTTATTACATGGAAAACCATTCGTTGGTGTGTCTAGCTATATTTATATTTTATTGCTGATAACCCTTGTCTTGTTTGGAAGCCAAAGGAAAAAAATCCAGCCACTTTTGATTGGGGCGGGTGCGTTCTTTTTTGCATGCACGTTTGTAATTCCACAACTTGCCATCCCAGAGCAATATCGATTGCTCGTGGATCAAAATAAGGTGATAACCTCCCCCGATTGTTTTATGGAAAACGAAGAATTATATCCTTATTTTCCCAGTGCGGATGGGTATTTACAAGGACAGACAGATAAAAGATTTGTTTCCTCCATAGATATCGATGGCTCAGTTTTATCCTTACGTAGCGGATGGGTTAATCGGCAGGAATATAATTTTTATGGCGAAGACAATACGGTTATTCGAGCAGAAATGCCATATGTTGTAACATACGAAATTATTCCTGATATGGTTGGAATGGAGCTTTTCTATAGCGGGCAAGTGTATCTAGAAAAAGAAAATATTTTTCTTCCCTTGGATAAGGGGTCGCTAATTATAGAATCTCACCATGTGGGGAGTAAAATAACTGGCTTTTCTACAAAGCAAAATATGGATATTTTGAGTTTATGTTTGAAAAAAACACTTGATTACAGAATCTACGATATCCTTGATGTGGTGAGTTTGTATTTAGGGCTTCTGGGGTTGTTTTTCGGTCTTTTTTCGATACATCTTACAAAAGCAGTAACTTTTCAGATTTCTAGCCTTGGGGTTTTTACTTTTCTTCTTTTGCTTGAGCACATGGATGTATTTCAAAAAGGTATCCTGGTTGGCGGTGGATCTGATGGAATTGTGCACGGTGGATTCCCCTACTGGATGTTAGAAAAATGGATTGATGGGGATTGGCTTTCGGCTTTGATTTCGCCGGAAAAGATTTTTTATTTCATGCCAGGTATGCGTTATGTCCGTTTTGTAGAAATGCTTTTATTTGGGGATGCATATATTTTACAAGTAGGCCTTTTATGTTTTATGCCGATAATTTTATACCGTTTTTTTTCTGTTTTCCTGAGTCAGAATGCAGCTATGATGCTTTCGGCTATAGCCTTTGTTCTTCCTCGAAACGCTATGGGTTTCAGTTATAGCTTTTACACAAAATATGTATACTCTCTATATGGTGAAGCCTTTGCGTATGGATTGTTCTTTATAAGCCTTACCCTACTTGCAAAAAGAATACGTTCAATGGGCTGGGGATTTTTAGCCTTTTTCTTGGCGGCTGTATGCCTTTCTATCCGTCCAAATTTAGCCGTATTTTTTGCCGTGATTGCATGTGCACATCTTTTTTCCGAGACGTTTACAGATTTGAAGTGGACGTCTAGATTTTGGATGCTATTTGGTTTTGTTCCTGTGTTTTTAATACCTTTGCATAACATTTACGGTGGGGAGTTTGTCCTTTTAACCTCAGCGTCAAATATACCTGAAAACTTACCCCTAACACCCATGTCTTATTGGAACACAATACTTTACCTATTGGGAGATGAAAATAACATCGAATCGGCAAGCAAGGTATTAAAGCATTTAAAAAGTTATCACCCCCATTATGTTTTTGCGTGGTTGTTTATGTTATGGGTGAGTATAAAAGGCCGAGATGCGATTCTGCGCGTATACTCTTTTGCCGTTTTTTTAGGCTTAGGACTGCACTTTTTCTTTAAACCCAGTATGAGATATATCGCGCCATATCTTGTCATTTTTATAATTTTTGGCCTCCATCAAATTTTTTCAAAAAAAATATTAAAAAAAGTGAAAGGCGCATGACATGTTAAGTCTTCTCGATAAATTGAAAATAAAATTCCGCCATATCATTTCCCCTCATAACGAATTGGTTGATTTAGCTGAAAACTTTCAATCTGTTTGCGATATTGGGTGTGGGTTGGGAGTTTTTTTATCGGCTCTTTCCGGAAAAGGAAAAATTCTTCACGGGGTTGAGATATCTCAATCTCTTGTAGAAAAAGCGAATAAACACATGCAAATGAATAAAATTTTGGATGTGACTGTCTCTCATTTCAACGGTAGCCCTTTAACGATTCCTTCCTTAAAAGAAAGTGATGTTTGTTTTTTAAATGACGTCTTGCATCATGTTCCTGAACAATTACAAAAAATTTTTTTAAATGAAATTTATAATCAAATGAAGTCCGGAAGTAAATTTATCCTTAAGGATATTGATGCGGCCAGTAAACTTGTATATTTTAATAAAATTCATGATCTTGTGTTAAGTCAGGAATACCCGCATGAAATGCCTTTGAATTAGTGCATAGATGTTTGTAAAAATATTGGTTTTCGCGTAGACCAGGTTTTTTCTATAAGAAAATTATTTTACCCTCATTTTATTATCGTGATGACAAAACTTTAGTGTTACATCAGAAACAACACAGCAAGCCCTAGGAATATAGCATAACCCATGACGTCTGTGGTGCTTGTTAATAAAGGACCGGCGCCGATGGCGGGGTCCATGCCGGATTTTTCTACGATGATGGGGAGGAAGGTTCCCGCAAATCCAGCCCATAGCATATTGCAGATGATGGCGACGCCTAATACAATTCCTAGATATAAATCATGCTGCCAGATAGCTACAATACCACCAAGTATACAGGCAAAAAGACTTCCCGTAAGGCTGGCAACGAGTATTTCCTTTAAAATAGATTTTTTTGTTTTACCGGAATCTAATTCTTTTGTGGCTAAGGCGCGGATTGTAACGGTAATGGTTTGCATGCCTGCATTGCCGCCCATGGCGGTTACAATAATCATTAAAAAGGCCAGGGCTGACTTGCCAGAAATTGCGTCTTCAAATTGAGCTACCACAAACGCAGCGATGAGCGTATTGATTAAAGCGGCAAAAAGCCATCGCGCCCGGTTATAAGCGGTCTCAACAATAGGCGCATGAAAGTCGGATTCGGATACACCCGCTAAATGCATGATATCTTCTTCGACTTCTTCTTGAATGATATCCACGATGTCGTCCACAGTAATCATACCAACAATTCGACCATTCGGGCTGATTACAGGTGCAGACACTAACCCATAGTGCTGAAATATACGGGCGACTTCTTCTTTTTCCATAGAAACAGATATGCTTTTAACCGTTTTATTCATGACGTCGGCAATAGGCAGCGTTGGATCATTACGTAAGAGGGTATCCAAAGAAACGATACCAATGGGATGATGCTTGGGATCAACAACGTTTACATCATAAAAAGTTTCGGGAAGCTCCTGAGACTCACGGATAAAATCTATCGTTTCTTGGATCGTCCAAAACGTAGGAATGCAGACAATCTCTCGCTGCATAAGACGTCCGGCGCTATCTTCTGGGAAGGTTAAGACTTCCTCAAGCATAGCTCGGTTTTTGGCTGGAATGGCTCGCAGTATGGCTCGTTGTTGGTGCTTATCCAGATCTTCAAGAACATGGATGACGTCGTCCGAATCAAGCTCCGTAATTGCAATAGCCATAATGCCTGGACCAACCCAGTTAATGACTTGGTCTTTTGTTTCATCATTTAAATGTGCCAGGACATCTGGATCAAATTGACTTTGAATACAATAAATAAACTTCTCACGCAGATCCTCGCTAAGATTATTAATGAGATCAGCAACGTCTGCCGCATGCATCGGCTTGATCACGTCCCTTACTTTTTGGGATTCGTCATTTTCTAACGCATGCGTGATATGCTCAACGAGTTCATCCGATACACCATAGGTTGGCGCGGAGTTTTCCAGTTCTAGCATTTCTTGATCTTCTAGAGACATCCTAAATCCTTATGCTGCTGTAGAGGCTGCGCCACGATTTAACTCTTTTTTCCTTTTTTGTGCTTCGACAACAGACAAGGCTGTCATGTTCACAATTCTTCGAACTGTAGCCGACGGCGTCAATACGTGAGCTGGTTTATCTAACCCTAATATAATCGGCCCGATGGAATGCCCGCCCATAGTTGACTTGACTAAATTCAGGGCGATATTCGCAGCATCTATATTCGGCATAATGAGCAAATTCGCCATGCCTTGCAAGGTTGAGTTTGGAAATATTTTTTCGCGAATGGCTGGATCTATAGCTGCATCTGCCTGCATTTCGCCATCAATCTCGAGATCAGGTGCCATTTCTCGAATATACTGTAGAGCTTTTTTCATTTTTACAGAAGAGTCACTATCCACAGTTCCAAAGTTAGAATGAGACAAAAGTGCAATCTTTGGTTCGATCCCAAAATCACGCATTTTTTCTGCGGCAAGCAGTGTGTTTTCTGCTATTTCTTCGGCGGTAGGATTTGCATTCACATAAGCATCACTTAAGAAAAACGTACCCTTATCTGTGATGAGAACTGACATGGAGGCGGCAGCTTGTGCCTTTTTACATAAGCCTATAATTGGCTTTACATTCTCCAGATGCACCGGAAATTGGCCAATTGGTCCAGCAATCATAGCATCGGCTTCTTGTCGATGAACCATCAATGCGGCTATGACCGTTGTGTTGGTGCGTACAATGGTTCTGGCATATTCAGGAGATACACCATTTCGTCGCATTTGCTTGTGGTAGGTTAATGTGTAGGCCTTGTAACGCGGATCATCTTGTGGATCCACCAGGACAAAGTCTTCATCCAATTTTAATCGTAACCCTAATTTAGCAATACGATTGAGAACCACATCTTGCCTACCGATAAGAATGGGATGGGCCAATTTTTCATCAACCACCACCTGTACCGCGCGCAGAACTTTTTCATCCTCTCCTTCCGCATAGACAACCCGTTTGGGATTTTCCATGGCCCTTATAAAAATGGGTTTCATCACCAAGACAGAGCGGAAAACAAATTCGGATAATTTTTGCCTATAGGCGACAAAATCAGTTATGGGTCGAGTGGCAACACCTGTGTCCATGGCTGCTTTTGCTACGGCTTGAGGGATTTCAATAATCAGTCTTGGATCAAAAGGTTTTGGAATAATGTATTCAGGACCAAACTGTAATTCTTTGCCATTATAAGCGCTAGCCACCACATCGGAAGGTTCGGCCTGCGCCAAATTACAGATCGCCTGAACACAAGCCATCATCATTTCCTTGTTGATGCATGTGGCACCCACATCCAGGGCGCCGCGGAATATATAAGGAAAGCATAGGACGTTATTGACTTGATTGGGATGATCGGATCTTCCAGTGGCAACAATTGCATCGGGTCTGGCTTGTTTTGCAACAATTGGGTCTATTTCTGGATTCGGATTCGCCAGAGCCAGTATAATGGGTCTGTCGGCCATTTTTTTGACCATTTCAGCAGTAAGAACATTGGCTGCGGATACCCCTAAAAATAGGTCTGCGCCATCTATTGCATCATTCAATGTTCGATGGGTCGTCTTTATACAATAACGAGCTTTATATTTATCTAAAGTGCCTTCACGACCCTCATAGATCACCCCGTTTAAATCCACCATAATAATGTTTTCTTTTTGCAAGCCCAACGCAACCAGAAGGTCAACACAAGCAATAGCCGCCGCACCCGCACCAGAACAGACAAGCTTAACCTGTTGAATCTCTTTGCCCACAAGTTTTAAACCATTGAGCATGGCGGCCGCTGTTATAATGGCTGTCCCATGTTGATCGTCGTGAAAAACAGGGATTTTTAACCTTTCTTTTAAGCGCTCCTCTACATAAAAGCATTCAGGTGCCTTAATATCTTCTAGATTTATAGCGCCAAAAGTTGGTTCAAGACTGGCAATAATATCTACAAGCTTTTCAGGGTTTTCTTCATTAATTTCAATATCAAATACGTCTATGTTCGCAAACTTCTTAAAAAGAACGGCTTTTCCTTCCATAACAGGTTTAGCTGCCAAGGGACCGATAGACCCTAGTCCTAACACAGCGGTTCCATTGGTAATAACACCAACTAAATTACCCCGTGAGGTTAAATTTATGGCCTGGGTCTCATCCTTTGTTATTTCTTCGCAAGCAGCCGCAACCCCTGGAGAATAGGCCAGCGCCAGGTCTCGTTGGGTTGCAAGTGGCTTTGTGGCTGTAATCGCCAGCTTACCCGGAGTAGGGTATCGGTGATAATCCAAAGCGCTTTCATAGAGCTGGCTGACCATAGTAAATTCCAGTTTAAAATTAAGTGTATTGAATTATAGCACGTTGCATCTGAACCTGCATAAAATTTATTGACAGATCAAGAGGCTTGTCAAAAAAAAATCGATTCTTTACAAGACGTGTAAAAAATATCATAACTTAGACTTCCGTTTAAAATAAGGGATTTTTAAGTAGAATGCCTACATTTATAAACTTAAGTTGGACACAAATCGAAAACGATGCTCATGCCTTGGCGGATAAGTTAATCCAGTCTCAATTAAAATGGGATGGAATTATAGCTATAGCAAGAGGAGGACTCGTCCCGGCAACTATATTATCTCATAGATTGAACATCCATTGGCTAGATACACTGTGCTTAAGTAGCTACAATGATGTAACAAAAAAACAAGGATCTTTGCGTGTCCTTAAAGAATTCAAAAGCGATAGCGACAAATTATTGGTTGTTGATGATTTGGTGGATACAGGGGAAACTTTTTTAAAAGTTAGAGACATGCTGCCAAAAGCACATTTTTCCTGTCTTTATGCTAAAAAACCCGGCATATCGACCGTTGACACATACACGTTAAAAGTCCCTTCCGATAGTTGGCTGGTGTTCCCCTGGGAGGAAAGTGACACATAGAGACCATTTCAAAACGTCTTTTTTGGGTGATTTCGTCGTCAAGGTTCCGCTTCCGGTGCTCACGTACGAAGAGGTACGCTGCGCTCCGGTTCTCACCTTTCCTATAAATCCCTCCAAAAAAGACGTTTTGAAATGGCCTCACATAAAATAAAAAAAATCAGTTTTGCAGCCATCTTCACGAAATATTTATATTTTTATGTTGAGATATTTAACTAGGCGTATAGGATTGTGATAACGTATTTAAGGTAAGGATGGATCCCACACATGCAGCATAAATTAACTTTATCTTTTATTGGTTTTGCCTTAATCCCGCTTTTAATTGTTTTGCAATGGGCGGTTACGTATATAGGCAGGGATCAAAACCAAAATCTGTCTCAAGATACAATTCAGCTGGTTGAGAAACAAATTTTTCTACAAACTCAGGAACGGGTTCGGGATTTAGAATCTATCTCGCTATCTGAAGTTTTTTGGGAAAGCAAAAAGAATGATTTGGATTCGATGCGCTTGGATTTCAAGAAATATAGCGACGCCTTAATGTTCACACACCCAGACTATCGTTTGATCATGCTCGTTAACGAAAAAGGTCGTGTTTTAACGATTAATAGTAAGGATAGCAAGGGGAATCCGCTGGACACAAATACACTGCTTGGCAAAAGTTTTGATCGCTCCAGCTGGTTCCAAAAAGCCTTGTCGACGAAGGGTGTTTTTATTGAGTCTCCTCGGGAATTAGAATACATAAATAGTCTATATGCACCGGCAAAATCCAAGTATTTACCTGTTGTTAAGTCCATACGCAATGAAATGGATGAGGTAAAAGGCGTTTGGGTTATCTTCGTTGAAGCTTCATTTTTAACGGATATCCTTAATGTCGCAGCTTTGCACATCGAAACGCCTTACAAATTAGGCGTTTATGATGGGTTAGGTAATCCTTTAGCCGAAATAGATACATTCAAAAAAGAGCCCCTTGAAAATATAGATGTACAAAAAAACGATTTTAATTTCTTAGGACAAAACTGGACGGTACAAGCCTATATCCAGGAAACGCCTTTGGTGGATTATCTGTCTTTATATCTATGGCCGGCAGTAGCCGCCTTTGGCCTTATACTGTTATATGCATTTGTAGCGGCCAGACGTTTTGTTATTCCGCTTCAGCGCCTGGTTTGTGCAGCCGAATTGATTCTAAAAGGCAACTTTAGTTTTGGTGTTCCTTATGCAGAGAGAACAGACGAATATGGTCGTTTATCGAGAGCTCTCTCGGATCTACAAAAATTGCGCTTATGGAAAAAGAATGAAAAAGAAAAGCCTTTAAATACATCCACGGCAGTTCAGGAAACAGCACAAAAATTGGAAGATACAACGCAACTGATTCATAGCTTGTCGGCCCAAGCCAATATGTTGGCTTTGAATGCCTCTATGGAAGCCGTTAAATCTCATCATTTAGATGAAGTGGCAGAAAAAGCCAATGATCTTGCACAAAAAACTTCTTATAGCAGTCAAGAGCTATTGAAAAAATTAAATGAAATAAAGGTCGTTTGTGATGAAATTCAAAACCAGGAAAAGTCATAAACGCAACAATTTTGCATTGATGGCACAAATGATTGTGCTTAAAGACATCAAAACAGCCCCTAACGCTGGTGATAAGTGAATACCAATAGACCAGAAAACACCGGCCGCCAAAGGAATGGCTATGGCATTATAGCCCGTCGCCCAGATTAAGTTTTCTTGCATTTTTTTATAGCTGTTTTTGGCTAGCTTTAGGATGGTAACAACATCTTGTGGGTTGTTTTTTATTAGGATAATATCGGCGCTTTCCATGGCAATATCTGTGCCTGCCCCTATAGCAATGCCTAAGTCTGCTTGTGCAAGAGCAGGAGCATCATTCACGCCGTCCCCCACCATGGCGACAAATCCTTTTTGTTCTTGTAGATCGCGAATGCGTATGGCTTTGGCCCCTGGAAGGACTTCGGCAACAAATTCATTGATCCCGATTTCTTCTGCAACGGCACGGGCAACAAATTTATTATCCCCGGTTAGCATAACGCAGTGTATCCCTTGTTTTTGTAAATCCGCGATGGCTTGTTTGGATTCTTCTCGAATACGATCCGACAGCGCAATGGCACCGATTACCTCTTGATTCAAGAGGAGGAAAACAATCGTTTTTCCCTGATTAAAAATAGAATTAATTTGCGTAATGTATTTATCTAAACCATTTTCTTGTAAGTATCCGGGGCTGACAATTTTAATGTCGTGACCATCTATTTTGCCCATAGCGCCAATGCCTGGCATGGTTGTGAACTCTTTTACTTCAACTCGTTCTGATGTTTCTTGTGCGATGCTTTTTGCAAGAGGGTGTTCGGCATATTGTTCCAGGGAGGCTGCATAGGTTAATACCTGTTCTTTTGTATAAGCCTCATTCAGGGAGATAATATCAGATACGCGGAAGTCTCCCTTTGTTAGGGTTCCTGTTTTGTCAAAGACAACCACATTAATTTGACGGGCTTTTTCAAAGGCGGAGCGATCTCGAATTAAAAAACCGTTTCGTGCCGCAATACTGGTGCTGACAGATACAACGAGTGGAATCGCCAAACCCAGGGCATGCGGGCAGGTAATAATCATAACGGTTACGGCTCTTTCCACGGCAAAAGAAAAGTTACTCGAAAACCATAGCCAGGCAATAAACGTCAGGATACCTGCCGTAATGGCTAAGAGGGTTAACCATTTCGCGGCACGATTGGCCAGGTCTTGTGTGAAAGATTTACTGGCTTGAGCTTGCCGAACAAGACGGATAACATTGGGAAGAAAACCATTTTCTCCTACATGGGTAGCTTGAATGGTCAGGCTTCCTTCGTAGTTAATTGAGCCGCCCCAGACCGATTTTCCAATTTTTTTCTCTACCGGCGTAGATTCTCCACTGAGCATGGATTCGTTTACAAAGGATTGGCCTTCAATGACCAGACCATCGGCAGGAATGCTTTCCCCTGGCTTAATCAAGAGGCGATCACCTTTTTGAATTTCATGTAAGAGTTTAAGATACATTTGGCCATCAGGTGCAATAAAGCGTGCCGTACGTGGTAATAAAGAGGCCAATTCATTTAAGGCACTTCCCGCTCCAAGTATCGACTTCATCTCAATCCAATGCCCTAAAAGCATGATATCAATAAGGGTTACAATTTCTAAAAAAAAGGATTCCCCTTCAACACCCAATAAAACAGCAACGCTGTAGATGTAGGCTGTCGTGATCGCTAGGCCAATCAGTGTCATCATGCCGGGTTGTTTTTTCATCGTTTCGCTGTAGGTACCGGATAAAAAAGGCCAGCCGCCATAAAAAAAGATGATTGAAGAGAGAATGAACACGCTGGAGGAAATAGCTATATTTACACTAAATAATTCATTGTATGGGGTTAAATCTAATAAATTAGGCAAGGCATGAATCAAAAAAATCCATAACGTTAAAAACATACAGATAAAGAATCTATCCTTGTATTTTTTAATACTATGGGCGTGATGATGGGAATGATCCATAATTTATGCTTTCTTTATTATTTTTTATAAGGATAGCAATTTATTTCCTTCTTGTAAGAAGAAAATGAAAAATCGTTTCGAGCGAAGTAAAATATTTTTAAGGAACGTGAACAAAATCGTTGACGTGGTGAAATAGGTGACTATTATGCACCTATTGCCCCTGTGGCGGAACTGGTAGACGCGGCAGACTCAAAATCTGTTGATTTTACGATCGTGGGAGTTCGAGTCTCCCCGGGGGCACCACCTTATTTTTCCGATAACGATTTTCTAACAAACTTCAAACAAGCCAGCTGCGCCTTGTCCTCCACCGATGCACATGGTTGCCACCACATATTTAACACCTCTGCGTTTGCCTTCTATTAAGGCGTGACCAACGATACGAGAGCCTGTAACACCGTAAGGGTGGCCGACGGCAATAGACCCACCATTTACATTCAGAAGTTCATCCGGGATTCCTAGTTTATCGCGGCAATAGATGACTTGTACGGCAAAGGCTTCATTTAATTCCCATAAGCCGATATCTTTCATTTGCAGACCAGCATTTTTCAATAGCTTTGGTATAGCGAAAACAGGCCCTATGCCCATTTCATCGGGTTCACAACCAGCGACGGCAAAGCCCCGAAATATTCCTAAAGGCTCAATCCCTCTTTGTTCGGCAAGTTTTGAATTCATAATGACGCAGGCAGAAGAGCCATCAGAAAATTGGCTAGCATTTCCTGCAGAAATCACCCCACCAGGGATGGCCGGTTTAATCTTGGATACACCTTCTAATGTCGTATCTGCACGTACGCCTTCATCAGAAGATATGGTCACTTCTTTCATAAGGATTTCCCCGGTTTCTTTATCGGTGACCCCCATAATTGTGGTGACGGGAACGATTTCCGCATCAAATTTTCCCGCAGCTTGTGCGGCTGCCGTGCGGAGTTGGCTTCTGACGCCATACTCATCCATAACATCCCGTGAGATATTATAGCGTTTGGCCACTTGTTCGGCGGTTTGTAGCATGGTCCAATAGATCTCGGGCTTATGTTCACTTAAGTATGGATCCATAACCATATGGCGGTTTACCGTATTTTGTACGCATGAAATACTTTCGACGCCACCTGCAACCATTACGGGGACTTTTTCTGCTATGATTCTGCCGCTGGCAATGGCGATAGCTTGAAGACCTGAGGAACAAAAGCGATTGACGGTCATCCCGGCTGTGGTAATGGGAAGATTGGCACGTAAGGCAACTTGACGGGCTATGTTTTCTCCCGTAGAGCCTTCTGGATAGGCACATCCCATAACCACATCATCTATTTCAGCAGGATCCACACCAGATCGCTTAACAGCCTCAGCGACGGCATAACTTCCAAGGGTTGCACCATAAGTCATATTAAAGGAACCCTTCCAGGATTTTCCTAATCCCGTACGGGCTGTTGAAACGATAACTGCATCTACCATGATTTATTCCCTCACATATATCTTTTATTTTATCTTTAAAAAGTTAATAACCCGTTATTTTTCCATCATATTTATAATGGCGTCCCAATTTTCTGGGATGCCTTCGCTGATGAGTTTCTGGCATCTGGTTACGAAAATATTGGCAACAGGATCTTCTTTACGAATGGCTATGCAGGCTTCAAAGATTTTTTTGGCCTTTGCAATGTCGCCTTTTGTATAAAGTGTAAGGGCTTTCTCAAAGGAATCAATGTAAGCATCATTCGTTTGTTTTTCCTCATAGGAAGTGGAGGGAAGAACTTCATAGATTGTCATCGCTTTCGTTTTACCTTTAACGCGTATTTTATCTATTTTTCGAATACTAAATCGGGATGCATCCATAAGTTTATCGTAAGTGGCATCGCTGATTAATAGTTGTGTACCATACATTTTGTTTAATCCCTCAATACGGGAAGCGCCATTGACCATATCGCTGACGACGTTGGCTTCGATGCGTTCTTCTTCTCCCAGGGCACAAAGCATGGCTGGTCCTGTATTAACGCCAACACCCATCAGGATGCTTGCAAATCCTGCATCGTTAATTTCTTGGTTAAATAAGGGTATAGCTTGTAGCATTTCTACCGCTGCTTGTACGGCATCTTGGGATGGGCCGGGGAATAGGGCAAGAATACCATCGCCCAGAACACGATTAATAAATCCATTGTTTTGCCGAATGATAGGAGCCATGTATTTGAGGTAAGTATTGAGTATGTATGTTAGTTGCTCTGGCTCGATAGCTTCAGATATGGATGTAAAGTCTCGTAGATCTGCAAAAATCGCCGACATTTCAGATTTTGCGCTATCCCCTATTTGGACTTCTTCAATATTTTTTCTCCCTAAAAGCTGTAAGAACTTTTTCGGAACGAATCTCTCGGTAGCATGAAACAATTGTTGAGTATGTTCTAGATAGCGTGCATTTTCCAGTGAAATGGCTATTTGAGTGGAAAGAGTCGAGAGAATTTGGACCCTGTCTGGAGTAAAGGCTTGTGTGGTTAGATTATTCTCCAGGTATAAAATAGCCGTAACTTTTTTGTCGCGCAATATAGGAATGCATAGAGCGGATTTAGGTTTGTTTTTTTGTACGTACTCTAGTTTTGCATATTTTTCATCGGCACTGATGTCTGAGATAACTTCGGGGCTGCCGGATCTTATGGTGTAGGTTATTAAACCTTCCGGCACAGAGGTGCTTTTTTGAAGAGGTTCGATAATCTGGCGTACATCGAATGTATCTTTATTCATTTCGGCAATTGTTTCTACCGTCCATACATCACGGCGAAGTCCAATAAAAATAGCTTTTTCGGCGCCTGCAGACTCGGTAACGACTTTTAATATTTTTGGCAGCAGCTTATCCAGTATGATTTCGCTGGAGATGGCCTGGTTGGCTTTTATCAACGACATTAAGTCTAATTCGCCCGTCATCATGGTGGTAGAAAAACCGACTGGTGTTCGAGGGGTATTCGAAAGTTTTTGTTTCTGCAGTAAAGTATGGCCATATTTTTCTTGAAGACGCTTAACTTTTAAATTGCATCCCCACTGTTCAAAAAAATAGATGGCTTCAGAGATGTAGTAGATGGCGGCCCCATGGTACCCCATTTCTAAATTCATCTCGCCTAATCTTTCATTCGCTATCGCCGTCCATCGGGTATAAGCATTTTTCTGAGAGACCTGAATAGCGTTGTTATATAAATCAAAAGCTTCCAGAGTCTTTTTTTGAATACGCGCAAGTTCTGCTTGTCCAAGAAGATAAAGATGTAAAAAATTATCTGGATTGTGATCGGAGAATTTTTTCAGCAGAGAAAGATATTTATTAATTTCCTTTATAGACTCTGTTTTCTCCTCATCGGAGGCGCTTGGATACAATTGAGCCAAGATCATGATGGATAGCGCGTAATAAATTTGATTGCCGATGGATGGATTGTTATAGGTCCTGCTCTGCATGGCCTGTTGAGCGGCATGTTTTGCGAGTTTAAATTCTTCCTCAAAATAATAATTAAATACGGAAAATAGCCCAAAATCATTTTGTGTCGCCGGAAGAGATTTGCTGACATCGTCTAATGAAAGAGTTTTTTCATCCAGCATGTGTTGTGCACAAATATAAACATGCTGAGCCGCATCTATAATATTTTGCATGCGCAAACGATTGCCGATTCGGACATATTCGTTCGCCTTGTTTTTTAGATCTGCCAGTGGGAGATCGGAAAAGTTACAAAACTCTAAATTTGCATTTATAGACCAGGGAAGATAAGTAAAAGAACCTGTTTCGACCATAGTCTGAATACTTGGCTCAATATCTTGAATCATATCCTTTATTTTAGAAAAATAAGCCGCTGTTCGCGTCGATCGGGAGGTGAAAAGAGCTTTTATGGATGCGGGAAAATGCCTGGTTTTTAAGACAGACATGCCTCCTTGCCATATGGTCTCGTAACTTTTTAAACTTCCTGTCACCTGGTATTGAATGCGAGCTCTTGAATCTATTAATTGATAGAGAATGTTATCATCGACGCCATTCTTTTCAAAATAGACCGCGACTCGCATGGTTGCACAATTGGGGAATGTGATGTTACCTCTAAATATGGAGGCAGAGGCCCCTAAAAACAAGATGTCCGCCAATACGGCTGTTCGTTCTATATCTGCAGGTTCATTGGTAATTCGCTTAAAAGAAAGAATTTTATTGACGAATGTGCTACCACTTTTGTATCTCAGGAAGTATTTCATAAACTCATAATAAAATTCTAACATGGATGGATTAAGGGAGATGTCGATGCCAATGATTTTTGTGCCCTTAACTTCCATGCTGACAGTTTCTTGGTAATTGCCTAAAGCATTATTGATTTTCATTAAGGATCGATAAACATAGGCGCCTTGTAGGCCCCGTAGTTTTTTTTCTAACAATTTTTGCCCTTGAGTACGGGCATCTTGATAATCACCTTGTAGATATAAGCACTCTACATATTCTAAATTTAAATGAAAATGTAGTTTGTGGTTTTTATCCCAATCCATATGAAGGAGCCAAAGCAAGCCAAGGGAAAGATAATCTTTCGCGGCTTGATAGGCGTTAGAACCGATAGCTTGCCGACCGGCACGCAAGGCTAACTCCGCCAGTTTTATTTTTTCTTCCTCATTATCAATAAGACCTTTGCATCGGTTAAAATGATCGAGGACTTCAAAGACATCTTCGCTGGAGCTAATTTCATCTATTTTGCTGAGTAGGAGTCTTCCGGCTTTTAAGTGGAGATACGTTTTTTCATTATCTGAAATTGTTTGATACGTCGCTTGTTGGATACGGTCGTGAATGAATTTATGTCTTAATCCTCCATCTATACGTTGGATGAGGCCTTCTTTTATGGCGGGAGATAGCTTATTAATTAAGTCTATCTCTTCAATTTTTTCTATATTACATAAGGTCTCGCAATCGAAAGACATGCCCAAGCATGAACCTAGTTGTAAAGTTTTTTGGCTTTCGCTGGGGAGTTTATTTATTTTTTCCAACATCAGGTCGATGACGTTGTTGGATCCGGCCATGAGTTGTATTTTTTCAAGATCCCACTCCCATGCTTTATTTTGCAGAGAAAACTTTATGTAATTCTGATGAAAGCATTCTTTCAGAAACTCTCTTGTAAAAAATGGGTTTCCGTCGGTTTTTTTATAGAGGACTTTTGCGAGGGGTTGGATTAATTTGGCATCGGCTTTAAAGGTATCTGTCAACAATCTTTCAGTATCTTTAAGGCCTAAAGCACCTAATTCGATATTTTCAATGTCCATCCCAGATTTTTTTAATTTCTCTAATAGCTTTATTAGAGGGTGGCTTTCATCCACTTCATTATTACGAAAAGCACCGATAAATAAAATGGCTTCTGCATCTTGTGTGCTTAAGATAATATCCAACAAGCGTAAGGAGCCCTGATCTATCCACTGCAAGTCGTCGATAAAAATGACTAAGGGTTCATCCCGATTGGCGATACAGCTTATAAACTTTTGAAAGAAAAATAAAAATCTATTTTGTGCTTGTTCTGGGGATAGTTTTTCTATTTCAGGTTGCTTGCCCAAGACCAGTTCAATTTCAGGAAAAAAATCAATCATGACTTGGCCAGAAGAGCCTAAGGCTAACAAAAGCCTATTCTTTCTCTCCTCAAGCCTTTCTTCTGATTCGGTCAGCCAGTTTTGAATTAATTTGGAAAAAGCAGTTGTAAACGCTGTATAAGGCGTTGTGCGGAGTAATTGGTCAAATTTCCCACTAATATAATAACCATTTTCTTGAGTTATGGGTTTTTGTAATTCATTCACTAAGGTTGTTTTACCTATACCCGAGTACCCGCCTATCATGACACATTCTAGGTTGCCGTCTTTAACTCTATCAAAAGCGGACATGAGTTGTTTGACTTCATTCTCCCTGCCATACATTTCGGAGGAAATTGTTAGCTTGTTGAGTAATTCCCTGGAACCTAAATTAAAATCTTCAATTTTGTGATTATTTAGCCAGCCTTGATGACACAATTCTAAGTCATACAATAACCCTTCTGCACTTTGATATCGATCGTCTGCGGATTTAGCCATTAATTTGGCGACTATTTTTGATAACATCTGTGGTACCAAATTATAGGCTTTAGAAGCTGATTTTGGTTCTATCGCTAAATGAAAATGGACGTATTCAAGGGGGTCGTTACTGGTAAAGGGTAGGGACCCAGTTAGCATCTCATAAAATGTTATTCCTAGAGAATAATAATCGCTACGATAATCAATAGGCCGATTCATTCTCCCTGTTTGTTCAGGAGACATATAAGGCAAACTTCCTTCTAATTTTTGCACAGAAACAACTTCTTGATTTTCAACGGTTAGTTGGCTGGCAAGGCTTAAATCCAGGAGTTGAATGCCTAACGTGTTCGGGTGGATGAGCAAATTATCAGGTTTGATGTCTTTATGAATAATGTTGTGAGCATGCAGCTGCGATAAACAATTTATTATATTCTTGGCAATCGTTAAAAAGAGATCTGGGGTCAGGGGTTTGCCGGATAAATATTTTTTTAAAGATATGCCGCCGGTATCCTCATAAATGAGGAAGTGTGAATCGGCTTCTTCTATTAATTTTTCGCAATGGACAAGGCCGGAAAATTTAATTTCATGATTGATTTGATATTCATGGCGAAAAGCTGTAAGCAAGGCCTGCGAAGGGCGTTTGGATTTAATCGCCTTTATAATGACGTTTCCATAATCTACAGGACCATGAGCCTTGAAAACAACGATATCATTGTTCTCATAAAGAATCCCATTGTTTTTATAGCTTGCTAAACGGTCCATCTGTTAACTAAACCAGAAAATCATACTTTAATAGTATAAGTCGCATGCCTTAACGTATGATTAAGAGAACCATTTCAAAACGTCTTTTTTGGGTGATTTCGTCGTCAAGGTTCCGCTTCCGGTGCTCACGTACAAAGAGGTACGCTGCGCTCCGGTTCTCACCTTTCCTATAAATCCCTCCAAAAAAGCCAGTTTTGAAACGGCCTCATTAACTTTATTTATTTTTATAAATTAAGTTGTTATTAGGTTTTTTTTACTAAAATATTTGTATAGAAATGAATAAGTTAGAATATGTCATGGATAATTACAGTGTCGACATACATCAAGTATATAAGGCGTTGTTAGCTTCAGGATTGGATAGAGAAAGTGTAGAGTCCTGGAAACGAGCAGAGCCTTTCTATACGTCAGATTATGAAGCGGATGTAAAACAAGCGAGCGCCTTTTTTAAACTTACCCAACACTTGTTAGAAAAATTACCAGAAAAGCCGAGTCGAAATCCGGAACAAATTTCTGCCGCCAAGCTTTTGCTGGGTTCAGGAAGAGCCGCCAGAGAAACTTTTTTAGAAAAGCATGTGGTGGAATTATATTCGCGCATAACCCATGACTATTCTCGCTCTGTGGTTGTTTATGACTTGCCTTATGAGGCCGAAAAGTTAGTGCCTGGGTTAACGCCAACGAGAGATATCATTGCTCAAGAAGCCACAAAAATGACAAAGCATAAAGAGGGGCATGAGTTTGACCAGGGTATATTTTTTGCCCACGTGTTGGCTCATGAAAAGTCAGGATTACATCTTTGTCATACCATGTTATTACCGGGTGTTGAATCAGAAGATAAGTTAAAATATTTAAAAAAACATGGGAATATAGATCTGGGAACAGTCTCCGTTGAAACAAGAGAGGATCTTTCCTGGGTAACCATGAAGAATGATAAATTTCTGAATGCGGAAGACAATACAACGTTGGATCCTATGGATGAGGCGATTGATTTAGCCATTATGGACCCAAACACACAAATGGCTGTCTTGCGGGGAGATAGAGTGAGTGATCCAAAATATAACAATCGCCGGGTCTTTTGTTCAGGTATAAATTTAAGTGACCTATATCATGGCAAAATACCTTATCTGTGGTACATGAAGCGAGACTTAGGTTTTTTACATAAAATCTTTCGGGGTCTTTCGGTGCCGGGAAAACCAGCGGATGATGTTCTGGGTATGACCCGAGAAAAGTTATGGATTTCACAGGTAGATTCTTTTGCTATTGGGAGTGGTTGTCAATTTTTGTTACCAACCGATTATATTGTGGCGGGTCACGATGCCTATCTTACTTTGCCCGCTTGTAAAGAGGGAATTGTCCCTGGTGTTGCAGAGTTACGGTTGCATCGCTTTGTTGGGGATCGCATGGCTCGTCAGCTTATTTTCTTGGCGCGAAGATTGGATTGTGCAACCCCTGAAGGACAGATGATTTGTGATGAAGTCGTCGATCCTGCATATATAGAAAAGCACGTCATTGAGGCTTATAAACGAATCACAAGCTCAGGCATGGTTGCTGTTTATGCAAATCGTCGAGCTTTTCGCGTTTCGTTGGAGCCTTTAAATCTCTTTCGCGAGTATATGTCTGTCTACGCCCGGGAACAAGCCCAGTGCCTATTTTCCCAAGAGCTTATAGACAATCTGGAAATGCAGAAAATCGCAACGAAAAGCAAATAGCTGGTTTTTTTAAACCTTAACGATAAGCTTGCCTTTGTTTTTGCCGTTGAGCAGACCAATGTAGGCTTCTGGTGTTTTTTCTAGGCCTTCACGTACGTCCTCGATGACTTTAATTTTACCGGATTCTATCAGAGATGACAGACGTTGGATGACTTCATCGTATTGATCCATGTAGTCAATAACGATAAAACTTTGGAACTTTATGCGTTTTGGGATTTTGGCAAAATAGATTAATGCCAACAGATCTGGCCCCATGGGAATCGGATCGCTATTTTGTTGGGTCCAGGCCATCGAGCCGCAAAGGGCTACCCGGGAAAAATCATTCATGTGCTCCAAAATTTTGTAGAATACATCGCCGCCCACATTGTCATAATAAACATCGATTTTTTGTGGACATGCTTTTTTTAAATCCTCAGAAAAACTTGCTTTTTTGTAGTTTACACACGCATCAAATCCGAGTCCATCTACAGCGAGTTGACACTTTTCATCGCTTCCGACAACACCCACAACGCGGCACCCAAACGTTTTGGCTAATTGACCCACAATAGATCCTACTGCCCCTGTCGCGGCTGTTACAACAACAGTTTCGCCGGCTTTAGGTTGGCCCACATACACCAGTCCACCGTAAGCCGTAAGGCCTGTCATGCCCAACACGCTTAAATAGTAAGAAGATTTTAAGGTAGGTGATATTTTTTTTACCTTATGGATGTCCCAAGGCAGCCCTTGTATTAAATTGCCTTTAGAAACGGCGTATTTTTGCCACCCTGTATAGGCCAAAACCAGCTCACCTTTTTGCAAGTTAGGGTTCTTGGATTCTTCAACAATACAAACAGATGAACTTGCAATGGCGTCACTCGCCTTTGTATTTTGTATATCCGCATAGGCGGCTTGTGGCCTGAGAATTTTTTTTGTATAGGGATCTAAACTAATATAGATGGCTTTTAAAAGCACTTCCCCGTCATGGATTTCAGGGATTTCTTTTTCGATCAAACGAAAGTCAGACGCCGTCACTTCGCCTGTTTTGAGCTCATCTAAAATGATAATTTGATTAGACTTTTCCATAGGCATCTATTGTTTACTATTGGATATAAATAATAGTTTAACATAAATATGGAATATTTGCACACGAGTCCGTTTAAAATTTTTTGTAATAAACGGACTGTACGCGTATGGATTAAAGTATAAATTTCGACAAATCTGTATCTTTAATTAATTCACCTACTTTTTCTTGAACATAATCCGCGTTTATCGTGAATTTTTCGCCAGGGTGATCTGTTGCGGTATAGCTTATCTCTTCGAGTAATCTTTCTAAAATCGTATGAAGACGACGAGCTCCAATATTTTCTACTTTTGCGTTTACGCTTTCCGCGATAACAGCAATCTTATCGATTCCGTCGTCTGTGAATTCTAGCGTGACACCTTCCGTTGCCATTAAAGCTATATATTGCTTGATAAGGCTTGATTCCGGCTCCGTCAGAATTCGTTTTAAGTCTTCCATGGTTAACGGTTTGAGTTCAACGCGGATAGGAAGACGCCCTTGTAATTCCGGTAACAAATCGGAAGGCTTTGCCACATGAAAGGCGCCGGAGGCAATAAACAGAATGTGATCCGTTTTAATAAGCCCATGTTTGGTCGAAACCACTGTGCCTTCAAGCAAAGGAAGCAGATCCCGTTGAACGCCTTCTCGGCTGACGTCACCACCTTGTCTTTCCGTTCTTGCACATATTTTATCGATTTCATCTAAAAAGACGATACCATTTTGTTCCACGGAATGAAGAGCTTGCTGAATCACCGCATCCTGATCGATAAGGCTATCGCTGATTTCTTGTAACAAGACTTTTTTAGCATCGGCAATGGGGAGTTTTTTCTTTTTCATGGGCTTATTAAAGGATTTACCCAGAATATCTCCCAAATTAAACATGCCCATTTGAGCCCCCGGCATTCCAGGGATATCTATAGTCGGCATAGAGGTTGCTGTATCTTCGACTTCGATCTCTATTTCTTTATCCTCTAACTCCCCTTCGCGAAACTTTTTACGAAACTTTTGCCGTGTTTCTTCCGAGGCGGTTTCGCCGACTAAATTATTAAGAATACGATCCTCAACCAGCTGTTCAGCCTTGACGTTGACTTCAATTCTTTTTGCATTTTTTGCTTGTTTAATGGCGATTTCAACCAAATCTCGGATGATCTGCTCCACATCCCGGCCCACATATCCAACCTCAGTAAATTTGGTCGCCTCAATTTTTAAGAAAGGGGCTTCTGCTAGTTTGGATAGGCGACGGGAAATTTCTGTTTTACCAATACCCGTTGGTCCAATCATGAGTATGTTTTTGGGTAAAACTTCTTCTCGCATAGCATCATCTAGTTGTAGGCGGCGCCAACGATTTCGTAAAGCAATCGCGACGGCTCGTTTTGCATCGTTTTGACCAACGATATAGCGATCTAATTCAGAAACAATTTCTCTAGGTGTAAAGGATGTCATTTATAAACTCTCAATCGTCAAATTCGTATTGGTGTATACACAAATATCCGCAGCAATCGCCATAGCCTTTCTGACCTTGTCTTCCAGGGGCATGTCTTGATCTATTAAGGCTCTGGCTGCGGCCAAAGCATAGGAACCGCCAGATCCAATGCCAATAATACCGTCTTCTGGCTCTAGCACGTCCCCATTTCCAGTTAAGATTAAAGAAACATTCTTGTCGGCAACGGCCATCATAGCTTCCAGTTTACGTAAATAACGATCCGTTCGCCAATCTTTAGCAAGCTCGACGCAGGCTCTTGTTAATTGGGACGGATATTGTTCTAGTTTGGATTCCAGGCGTTCGAATAGAGTGAACGCATCGGCGGTCGCGCCAGCAAATCCAGCAATTACGGATCCGTCTATTAATCGCCGTACTTTCCGGGCCTGATGCTTTATAACAACAGAGCCCATCGTAACCTGGCCATCACCCGCTATAATCACTTGGTTTTTTTCTCGAACACAAAGAATAGTTGTGCCATGCCATTGAATCGTTGATGAATCACTCATTACCTACCTCATTCTTTTGCTTGAAAAAAAACATGGAAGCAGTCTACCATAGGAATTCCAATATTTCCATTTTTTCAGGAGAAATCATGACTTATGACGATACCAATATATTTGCAAAAATGATCCGAGGGCAAATTCCTTGCGACGCGGTCTATGAAAATGAATTTGTTTTAGCCTTTCGGGATATTGAGCCAAAAGCAAAGGTTCATATACTTGTTGTCCCGAAAAATGCGTATGTATCTATTGATGATTTTGGGGATCGAGCCACCCCCCAGGAGGCGCATGCATTTTTACAAGCGATCTCTCATATTGCCAGAGCCCAAGATTTAGAGGAGATGGGGTATCGGATCATCATGAATCACAAAACCTATGCCGGACAGCAAGTGTTCCATTTTCATGCGCATATCTTGGGCGGCGAGCCACTAGGGCCTATGATAAGTCTGGGCTAGGTGGGGTGTATTGATCAATCCAAGTCATCAATTCATCAAAAGGCATGCCGGCGGACATCAGATACCCTTGACCCAGATCGCATCCCATTTTTTTAAGGATATTCAACTGGTTTTGGGTTTCGATACCCTCGGCGACTACCGTCAAATTTAATTGATGGGCGAGGGAGACCGCGCTTTTGACAATGGCTTGTGCTGCGGAATTGATACCGAGTTCATTAACAAAAATACGGTCAATTTTTAGCCCGTCAATGGGGAGTTGAAATAAGTACTGTTGACTGGCTTGGCCCGTTCCAAAGTCGTCAATGGATATGCGAAGACCTAAAGACCTTAAATAGTTAAGTGTCTCGATCACTTCCTCCATATTGGTAGAAAAGGCTGTTTCTGTCACTTCTATTTCAATGCCTTGAGGATTTAAGGCATATTTTTCGATGAGTTCAGAAATCTTTGAAATAATCGTATAATCATGGAAATTACGAAGAGAAAAGTTTACCGCTAAGTTTAATTCGATCCCTCGAGATTCCCAACGGGCCATATCTTTAAAAGTTTGCTCAAGCATCCATTTGGTAAATGGATTGATGAGCATCGTTCTTTCTGTCAAGGGGATGAATTGTGCCGGAGAGATGTCTCCTCGCTCCGGATGCCTCCAACGGGCGAGGGCTTCGACCCCGTGAATTTTTCCGGTCTTCAGTTCAATCTTGGGTTGGTAGTGAATATGCAATTGCCCCTGATGAATCGCTTCATTGAGTTGGGTGAGCATAATCACGTTATCTGCGGACGGATCAATCACTGATGGATCGTAGTATGCAATTGTTTTGGCCTGTTTAGATGCATAATTTATGGCCATGCGTGCTTTACGAAATAAACCTGAAAAAGTTGAATCATTTAAAGGATAACGAGAAACACCATAAAAATCTTCTATGAAAATTGGGATGTCATCGACCATATAGGTGGACCGAAGACATTCTTTGCACGTGGTGATGATTTCATCCGCCAAACGAATATCTTCGATGAGAAGAGAAAAAACAGAAGTTTGCGTATGGCCAATCGTGACGTTTTTAGGAAGACCATTAATCAAATCGTCTTTGATGAAAACTAATAGCTTATCGATACCTGCTGGACCAATGGCGATTTCAATTTCATTGAGATTTTTTAAATCCAGTAAAACAATGGCAATGCTTTTTGCGCTTTTCTTTTTATTCTCAAACTCAACCTCAAGACCTAAAAAGTTTGGCAAATGCGTGACTGGATTATGTAAGTACTTTTCTTTAATCTCCCTTAAATAGGCCCTGAAAACAGTCGAACCTAATCCAGAAATTATACCAATGAGTATGAAAAAAATGGTGCGGACAATCCAGGAATGTGTGGGTTGCATGGTGTGATCCGAAATAATCAGCGGCATGTAAGGCCCGACTAAAAAACCAGACATTATCGCAATAAAGGTCCCGCCTTTCAGGGCGAAAAATACACCGGAAAGAACGATGGGAACATAAAATAAATGCAGGTAAGAAAAAGATGTCCCACCGGTATAGATGACGATATATAAGGAAATCGTCAGTAAAAAGGTAATTAAGGAGAAGAGAATTAGCTTTTCCAGTTTTCCCGGGTAAAGCCATTTTTCAAATAGGTAAATAAGGTTTTGTTGCATGTTTCTGTTTCAAACAAGTTTGTATCTTATGATACACCAGTTTTATTGGGATCAAAGCAGAATCTCTTGCGGATTAAAATGGATCCCCATAACAAAATACATAGCGGCGCCAACCATAACAGCCAGTTATGTTTGGAATATGTAGGTTGGGTAAGGATATGTTCGCCATATTTTTCCTGATAAGCCGTTTTAATTTCTTCTGGAGAAAACCCTTCTTGTAATTTTTGATAAATTTCTTTTTTCATGGCAATGGCGACGGGGTGATTGGATTCATCTAGCACCTGACCCTGGCAAGCTGGACAATAGATGGACTTGGTTAATTCCTGATAAGGGGTGTTGGCCATGCAAATGACATTTGTTAAAAAGAAACATCCCCATAAAAAGTACTTCATGACGGCCTCCTCTTCAGCGCTGGGTAAATTCCCAGGAGACCTGCGATAATCATCATCAACGCACCTAGCCAAAGAATGTATATGGCTGGATGCCATTGCAATTTTACTAACCATTCGTTCTGGCTATTCTTCCCGCCCAGTATCATATAAAGATCTCCCAGGTCTATAGGTTGTATGGCCGTTTCTGACGTAATCATTTCATGTAAAGGGTAATATCTTTTTTCTGGGTAAGCTTGCCATTCACGATTGTTTTTTCTTATATGCAGATGAGCAATCTCTTTTTGAAAGTAGGGGGCTTGGACTTGTGAAAGACGTTCTAGCTTGAGGGTAAATGGGCCAACGCTTTGGGATTGGCCTTCGCTAAACGCTAAGGTATGTTCTTGTTTTTCAAAGGTATCAATGGCGGCCCCTAAGACCAAAACAGCAACGCCTGCATGGGCAAGGGTCATCGACGCATAACGTAACGACAATCTTTTATGCCGAAATTTTATCCATAAATCGAAGAAACTAGAAATCAGCAATGTCGCGCTTATGGCAAATAAGAGTAAGCCAATCAGGGGCCAGGCCGTTTTGAAATAGGCCATCGTTATCGTCGCGCCTAGAAAAAATGTGAGCACATAGGCGTAAGATTGTTTTAATCCTGAAGGTATCTTTAGATAGGGAACAGCCGTCATCAGTCCCAACATGATCAGAAAAAAAGGAAGGGTGGTCTCATTAAAATAAGGCGCCCCGACGGAGATTAATATGCCGGACATCTGATTTAATATTAAAGGATAAAGTGTACCTAAAAGCACGATACCAAAAATGCTTAACAGCAAAATAGTGTTCAAAAAGATAAGGGCTTCTTTGGATAAAATCGGAATAGGATTTTTTTCAAGAACGATTCGGTATCGCATAGAGGTGTAAATGGCATAAAGCAAATATGTAAAAAAAATAATGCCCAGGAAGCCCCCCCGTACAGGATCAACGGCAAAAGCATGAACAGAAGACAGAAATCCGGACCGCACTAAAAATAGAGTCAATAAGGCCATTAAGAATCCACCCATGCCCAGCCATGCAACCATGGTGTGCTGGGTTTGGTTTTTTTCAAAACTTGTGAGGCTGTGTATTAAGGCTGTGACAATTAACCAAGGGAGAAGGGAGAGATTTTCCACCGGATCCCAAAACCACCAACCGCCCCAACCCAATTCATAATAGGCCCACCAACTTCCCAAGGTGATGCCCGTCGTTAAAAAACACCAACAAAGAAGACTCCATGGCCGCATGATTTTTGCATAAGTTGTATCTAAAAGATGGTGCCGTAACGATACAATCGTAAAAGCAAAAAGGACGGATAGTAAGGTCAGACCCGTATAAAGAATGGGGGGATGAATAGCGAGTGTGGGATCTTCCAACAAAGGATTTAATCCCATACCCTGACGCGGTTCTTGATGTAATTGCACAAAAGGATTCGAGGTTGTTAATATAAACATATGAAAGCAAAAACTTATAGACCCCATAAGGGAGATAAGAGAAAACCGTATGGAGGAAGGTATAACTCGTTGGAGACAAAAAATAGAAGAGCCGGCTGTCATGAGCATGAGCCATAGCAACATCGAACCTTCATGATTGCCCCAAGTGCCGCTTATTTTGTAGATGAGTTCGGCTGCCTCGTGGGAATTTAAAGCGACATTCAGTGTCGATAAATCCGAGGCCACAAAGGCAAACATGAGAGAGAAAAAGGCTGCAGACACTAAAAATGCTGAAACCGTCATGAAGGTTTCAGATATTTGATGTCCATACTTAAAGTTTTTTATAAATGTAAGACACGGCGTAATTGTCTGTAATAAAGAAAAGAAAGCACTAAGAGAGAGAAGTGTTACACCTATCATGGCTTTGACTCACGTAAAGAAGAGAGCTCTGGGGGCATATAATTTTCATCATGTTTCGCAAGCAAGGTATCGGCCTTAAATAAATCTTGCCTTATAAGTGTACCTTCCGCCACGATTCCTTGGCCTTCCCGAAAAAGATCTGGAGCGATTCCTTGATATTCAACACCTATATCTGCTTTAAAATCGGTTAGGCGAAACATCATATGAGTGCCATTTTTTTCAATCGAATCTTTAACAACCATTCCCCCCAACCTAATTTTTTTAAGCAACGGAGGGTTTTGATCTTGAAGCTCAGAAGGGGAATAAAAAAATGAAATATTTTCCTGAAAAGAAGTCAGTATATACGCAGATCCTATACTTAAGCAGAATAAGCTGGCCAAAAGGATTAAAAAACGCTGAGTTTTAACATTCATGGATTAGATTCGTCAGCTGTTGAATTTTCTTTTTTGTAAGATGATGCAGCCAAAATGTGTGCGCGATTAAAAAAAACATAAGTATAAAAGCCAAGCCATAAGCGGCAAAAATGTAAGGTTGATGGGTCATTGTTCTACCTTTGCCATGATAATTTTAACTGCATAGTTTTAAGCTTAAAGAGTAAAAGCTGGTTTTGTAGGCGATGCGCGGTGATGGCTATAAATAAGAAAAAATAAGCCGCCGCCATCCATAAGAGAGGTGTCAACATAGACGTATGGATAGAGGGTCCGCTTAGTTTGAGAACGCTGGAGGGTTGATGCAAAGTATTCCACCAATCTACGGAAAATTTGATAATCGGTAAATTTATCAACCCAATAATTGCAAGAGCCGATCCCATTTTGTAGGCTTTATCCTTATCATCTATAGATTGTATAAAGAGTATATATCCCACATACATAAAAAATAAAATGAGCATAGACGTCAATCTTGCATCCCAAACCCACCATGTTCCCCACATGGGTTTACCCCATAAGGATCCCGTTACAAGACTAATGAAAGCATATAGCATACCGACAGGAGCCGCCGCATAAGCAAGCTGAGCCGCAATAGGAAGGCGGAATATAAAATAACTAATGCTGCAAAGGCCCATAACTCCGTAGATCATTAACGCAAACCAAGAGGCCGGAACATGTACATACATGATACGAACGCTATCCCCCTGTTGATAATCTGCCGGCGATGCAAAAAAAGCGATGAAAATCCCAATAGAAAAACAAAATGCAGCGATAAGATAAGCCCCTGGCGTTATCCAGTTGAGTATACTCATCCATTTTTTAGGTTGCGCAAGACGATAAAACATCCCCTGTTTTTTTCCTTTAAAGGGTTTCTTAGGAAAGGTACATGAATTCTTTTGCAGAACCAAGTGTAAACCTTAACGTTTTATATGGAAGAGTATTTTTTAGATGTCATTGAAATGGTGCGCCCGAGAGGATTCGAACCTCCGGCCCCAGGATTAGGAATCCTGTGCTCTATCCTGCTGAGCTACGGGCGCGTTGTGCAGTGAACATAATCTATTGCAAAGATGCATGACTCTGCAAGTTAAGAATTCAGTTTTTTATTCTCGTTCATCCAACCAGGCCATCTGGATGGCCTCTAGGATTTTTTCATTGGATTTATTTGGATCATCGGAAAATCCAGGTAAATCTTGTACCCATTGCCATAAATCGGTAAAGCGGGTTTGCAGAATATCCGTATTTGGATAAGCGCTTTCCAGCTCAATGGCAATGTGATGTATATCCGTCCAACGAAAGTTTTTAGCTGACATTTAGTTTGAATCAACCATCATATTACGAGTTGCAGAAGGTAGTCTGACCACTAGGCCATCTAATTCTTCTGTAATGATAATTTGGCAGCCCAGACGAGATGTCTGCGTCAGAGCAAATGCCAGATCCAGCATGTCTTCTTCTTCCTCGCTGGGTTCGGTGAGCAGCTCAAACCACTCTGGTTCCACAACCACATGGCAAGTTGAGCAGGCCAGTGACCCTTCGCAAGCGCCTTCTAAATCGATGTCGTGATTATGGGCGATTTCCATAACAGAAAGACCTATGGGGGCATCGACGTCTTGACGGGTTCCGTCGGGATGTATAAATGTCATTGTTGGCATTTTATAAACTCCTAAAAAAATGTAAGTTATTGTTCAGTCGCTGGATTAAGCTCTTGAATATTTTTTCCTTTAAGTGCAGCACGAATAGCTTGATTCATACGGTCTTCTGCAAAGCCCCTCGTTGATTTTTCCAGAACTTCGCAGCTTTGTTTTATAGCACTAATATCTTTTAAAGCAATATTTTCTCGTAACAAGTGCATATTTTCTTGTATTTCAGAAAGACTAGCCTCGCTCAACAGGCTAGCATCCCTCTTTAAGGCGCTTTCTATACTTAACAAAAGTCTTGTTGCATCGACGATGCTTTGAGCGAGTAAGCGCTCGCCCATATCTACATCCGCGTTTTCGTATCCGGATATAATCATAGAGGTGAGTTCCTCTTCGCTTAAACCATAAGAAGGATGAAGGTGAATCGTTTGTTGTGTTCCTGTGGTTGTTTCTTCCGCCGTTACAGACAGCAAACTATCTGCGTCTATGGTAAAGGTAACTCTTACGCGAGCAGAGCCAGCTACTTTAGGGGGAATGCCTGTGAGGTCAAATTTACATAAAGACCGACACATGCCAACCATTTCTCGCTCCCCTTGAACAATATGAAAGCTCATGGCGGTTTGGCCATCTTGATACGTTGTGAATTCTTGAGATTTACAGACGGGTATGGGGGTGTTGCGATAAATAATTTTTTCAACCAGCCCACCCATCGTTTCTAAACCGATAGAAAGCGGTGTTACATCGAGCAATAAAGTGTCCGATCCACGGGTTAGAGCATGAGCTTGTAAAGCGGCGCCATAGGCAACAGCTAAATCGGGGTCCATCGTATCCAGAGGTGTTTTGCCAAACATTTCTTTAAGTCGGGATGAGATAAAAGGTATGCGTGTGGAGCCACCGACTAAAACGATACCATCCACATCGGAGATATCTATATGCGCTTGTAAGATCACGTCACGACAAACATCTAAAGTTTGTTCTACAAATGGATGAATCAGGTGATGGTAATCCATCAAAGAAATAGGCAAGTTCGTATCTTCAGTCGCAAGGCTCAGCTGATGTTTGAGTTCTTTTGCTGCTAATTTTTTTATATGAATAGGGTCTGGAGAATTTTTAAAAAGAGAGTCTATTAACAGATTGTCGATATCGTCACCCCCTAGATGGGTATTGCCCCCTGTTGCTAGAACTTGGAAAACACCATTTTCTAGTTTGAGTACAGAGGCATCAAAAGTTCCCCCTCCCAAATCATAAATAACGAAAGTTCCCATTTTTTCAGTATCGAGGCCATAGGCAAGAGCGGCGGCTGTGGGCTCATTTAATAAGCGCAGTACATCTAGTCCCGCAAGCTTAGCTGCATCTCGTGTAGCCATGCGAGCGGCTTCATCAAAATAAGCGGGCACCGTGATGACAGCCTGACGAACGGGTTGCTCTAGAGCCGATTCAGCGATGGATTTTAGTTTTTTTAAAATCTCCGCGGAAACTTCAATGGGCGTTACAGATTTTTTTCCGACTTGTAAGCGAATTATTTTATCCGTGTCGACGCTTTCTTTTGCCGCAGGACTTTCGCCCATTTTTCTTTTTATAGATTTGATGACGCTATCGGGAAAATTTACATAGTCGTCTTCTGCGTGTTTGCCAACGCTGGGTGTTTCATGTTGGTAGGAAACCACAGAAGGCAACATCTTATTGCCGTGCGCATCTGTTAGAATCGTCGCTTTTCCATCCATAACCACCGCGACCAAAGAATGGGTCGTGCCTAAGTCTATGCCTACGGCTATATTTTCCGTGACGTTTTTTCGATCGATGGATCCGGGTTCAGAGATTTGAAGTAATGCGGCCATGATTTAACTAACTTTCCTCTCCATGGATTCGATACGAATTTTGTTAAAGTACCTTAAGCGATTCAGTAAACTAGCCGCTCTATCTAAGGCTTTTGTGGCAAAAGCTTGGGATAAATGGTTTTCCGTTTGTACGATTTCTTGCTGTAATTCGTCTTGAAAGGCAAAAAGCTGCGCCTGCGTTTCGATATCCACTAGCTGCTCGCGTAGTTCGATGATGCGCATAAGCAATTCTGGATCATCCAGGGATTGTTCTTCAATGTTACCCGATTTGTGCCCGGCTATTTTTAGCATTTCTTGCGCGCGCAGATCCGATTTCTTCAGTATCATGTAGGCATCATTAAGAGCGGCAGACTGTTGTGCCGCATAAATTTTTTCTTGTCGTGGGGCCGTGATAAAACGATCTGGGTGCACTTGCCTTTGTATGCTTTTATATTTTTCTTCTAAGGTTTGATACGGCATATCAAATTCCACAGGCATGCCAAGTCGTTCAAACGCATGGATATTGGTGACACCCTGAAGTTTATGGCAATCGCTACAAAACCAAAGGTCTTCCACTTCGAGGGAGCATGACCAGCAGGATCTAGACATGGAAGGATTCTCCACAACCACATCGTCCTTTCTCATTGGGGTTAATGAATTTAAAGCCGGATTCCAGTTCGGTTTCTTCAAAATCCATGGTTGTCCCAATGAGAAACATAACGGCTTTAGGATCTACAAATACGGTCAATCCATGACTAGAGATAATTTCATCCAACGGGTTGATTTCATCCACATACTCTAATGTATAGGAAAGACCAGAACAGCCTTTTGTTCGCAGACCAATGCGGATGCCAAGGGATGTTTTTTGGCGCGCCTCGAGTAAGCGCTCAATTTGCTTGGCGGCATTTTCTGTGACTTGCAATAACGGAAGGCGTTCTGTTTTCGTCATTTTATTCCGCCGTGCTGGACTGTTTGGATCTGTAATCTTTCACCGCTGCTCGTATGGCGTCTTCGGCTAAGACGGAGCAGTGTATTTTCACCGGAGGCAGTGCCAAGTGTTGTGCAATATCCGTGTTCTTAATTTCCATAGCTTGATCAATCGTTTTGCCTTTAACCCATTCCGTTAATAAGGAACTAGACGCAATAGCTGAACCGCAACCAAAAGTTTTAAATTTTGCATCTTCAATGACGTCATTGACAACTTTAATCTGTAGTTTCATAACGTCACCGCATGCCGGCGCGCCTACAAGACCCGTTCCCACATCTTTTTCTGATTTATCAAAGGACCCAACGTTACGTGGGTTCTCATAGTGATCGATAACTTTTTCGCTATATGCCATTTTAAACTCCTTAATGTTCCGCCCATTTTATTTGTGTAATATCAATGCCTTCTTGTGCCATTTCCCATAAGGGGCTCATGTCTCGTAAGCGATTTACCTCTTGAATGATTCTTTTCGCGGCGTACTCGACTTCTTCCTTTGTGGTAAAGCGACCCAAACCAATTCTTAAAGACGTATGCGCGAGTTCTTCACCCACACCCAGCGCTCGAAGTACATAGGAAGGTTCTAACGAGGCCGACGTACATGCAGATCCGGATGAGATCGCCAGATCTTTTAACCCCATCATTAAGCCTTCTCCTTCTACATAGGCAAAGCTGATATTAATGTTGCCAGGGAAACGTCGGGCTCTATCGCCATTAAGGTAGACCTCAGGGAGTTGGCTAAAAATAAGCTCCATGAACAGATCATGTAAAGACTTTATGTGCTGATAGTCTCGGCCCATTTCTGCAGAGGCTATCGCACAGGCTTCGCCGAAACCAACGCACAAGGGGGTTGGTAACGTACCAGATCTCATCCCACGTTCTTGGCCTCCGCCATGAATTTGTGCCAGGACTCGGACGCGAGGTTTTCTTCTTACGTATAAGGCACCAATGCCTTTTGGACCGTACATCTTATGGGAAGAAATACTCATTAGATCGATATGCATATCCTCCACATCAAGAGGAATCTTACCGGCCGCTTGAGCTGCATCCGTGTGGAAAAACACGCCTCTTTCTCGACAGATCTGTCCAATTTCTTTTATGGGTTGCTGGACGCCAATTTCATTATGGGTCGCCATGACAGAAACCAAGGCTGTTTTTTCGGTGATGGCGGAACGCAAAACATCCAAATCCAATAGGCCGGTTGAAAGTACGGGGAGGTATGTAACCTCAAACCCACTTTCCTCTAAATGACGACAGGTGTCTAATACGCACTTATGCTCTGTCACTGTGGTGATGATATGGTTTTTAGTGTCTTTATAAAAATTCATGACGCCTTTAAGGGCGAGGTTATTGGATTCAGTTGCGCCAGATGTAAAGATAATATCTTTTTTGTCGGCACCAATCATATGGGCTATTTGTGAACGAGCCTCTTCGATAGCCGATTCAGCTTTCCAACCATAGGCATGATTGCGTGAGTGTGGGTTACCAAAATTTTCTGTGAAATGTGGAATCATTTTTTCCACAACCCGGGGGTCACAGGGCGTTGTCGCTTGATAGTCGAGATAGTACAACTTATTTTCTTGATTCGTATTCGAGGCATGTATCATTTATAATCCCTTACCCACTTTATTTTGGTTATAAAACCTTAACCAGGTTTTAGCAAAGTCTTCTATGTGTTTTTTTGAAGTTTCCCAGCCTAGGCTAACACGGATAGCTTCACCGCAGGAGTTTTCTGGTACGCCCATGGCTTTTAAAATGCGCGAACCGGCAATTTTTCCCGAGGAACATGCAGACCCGGAGCTGACAGCAAAACCGTTGAGATCTAGAAAGATCAACTGTTTTTGCGCCTCTACCCCTGGCATCGCCATGAGCGATGTATTCGGAAGTCTTGGGACGTTCTTTCCATAAATAACAGCTTCCGGAGCGTTTTGCAGGATGATTGTCTCCAAGAGATCCCTCAGGATAGCAACGTGCCCCCAGTCATCGGCTTCGGCTTCCAGCAGGGCTTGGCCAAACCCAATAATTCCCATCAGATTTTCAGTCCCGGCCCGCTGTCCTTTTTCTTGGCCACCACCTTGTAGCAAAGATGGGAGGTGGATGTTTTTGTTGAGAATAACAGCACCGCATCCTTTAGGCCCGCCTATTTTATGAGCGGAGACTGTTAAATAATCAACACCCATTTCTTCAAGACAAATAGGGATTTTTGTTAAGGCCGGTACCGCATCACAATGGACAACAGCTTGGTACTTTTTCGCAAGTTGCACAACTTCTTGGATAGGCTGTAGAACCCCAGTTTCATTGTTTGCCATCATAATAGAAAGAAGAATGGGCTGGCCTGAAAGGTTTTGTAAGATGCTTTCCAGGCGAGCCAAGTCAATTTGCCCGTCAACGGTTACGGGAACATGGGAGGCGTTGTCGCTAGCACGATAGACGGATTCATGCTCAATCGAACTGATGATAATTGCATGGTTGGGGTGGGCTCGGATCACAGCGTTATTCGCTTCTGTGCCGCCACTGGTAAAATATATTTGTTGGGGAGGAACGCGAAAATAAGCAGAAAAAATATCCCTGGTATTTTCAATGCGCGATCTATTGATACGCCCCAATTTATGAATAGAGGAGGGGTTGCCATAGTCTTCCATGGATTGGATTAAGATCTTTTTTACCCCAGGGCGTAAAGGTGTTGTGGCATTGTAGTCTAAATATACATGTGTTTCGGTCATGCGGCATCCTCGTCGCTCATCGCTAGATCCGCAAGGGTTTTAGAGGCTAAATAATTGGCGACATGCTGACTTAAGCCATTCCACAAGTTGTGAGTTAAGCATCTTTTTGCACCACCTTGGCATCCGTGCGACTCGCTGGGGTTGCATCGGGTTGCTTTTAAAGGTTCTTCAACAGCGTTCATAATATCCAGAACATTCGTTGCACTCGGGTCTTTTTTCAGCAGGTAACCACCATTTTGCCCACGCGTGCTCTCCACTAAACCATGACGTCGCAATTTCATGAAAAGTTGCTCTAAATACGTAATAGATAGGCCTTGGCGCACAGAAATATCCATCAGCGAAACCGGAGAGTTTCTGCCGTGACTTGCTAAATCTACCATTGCCATGACGGCATAACGACCTTTTGTGCTTAGCTTCATGCGTTAGACCTTTTTACGTTTATTGATCGTTGCTATTTCCAAACAGGTATGCTAATCCTGGCTCGAGGGTCTTCTCGCCTTTAAGGTGTGTAGACTTAAAAACCAGCAACAATTGAAGTCAGAATAGTTATCCTGACTAAATTAGTCAAGATTATTGCGGAAAAAATTTAGAAAGGATGCCATGCCTGAGTTTATTATCAATGGTCCAGAAGGACGTATTGAAGCCCGCTATCAGCCGCCAAGAACTCCTGATGCGCCTTTAGCTCTTATTTTGCACCCCCATCCTGAATTCGGGGGGACCATGAATAACAAAGTAACCTATGCCTTATTCCGTAGCTTTACTGACCGCGGTTTTGGGGCTGTGCGGTTTAATTTTCGTGGTGTTGGTCGATCAGAAGGCGTTTTTGATAACGGTGAGGGTGAGCTGAGCGATGCCGCAACAGTCATGGATTGGATGCAAAATTTAAATCCTAACTCCACTTCTTTTTGGGTGGCGGGATTTTCTTTTGGTGCGTGGATTGGTATGCAGCTTTTAATGCGTCGCCCGGAGTTAAGCGGTTACATTTCGGTGAGTCCGCCGGCAAACATGTACGACTTCACCTTTTTAGCTCCTTGTCCTGTATCCGGTTTAATGATTCAAGGGGACAGAGACGAGATTGTGCCAAAAGAATCTGTAGAAAAATTGGCAGAAAGATTAGCTATGCAAAAAGGTATTCATGTGGATTATCGTTGTATCCAGGGTGCCGATCATTTTTATACCAATAAGCTCAATTTGGTGATGCAGCATATCAATCATTATCTGGATAAAACGGTAGAAAAAATCCCTTTAGCCGCAAGTATGTAGGTGTTAATTATGGCGGAAACGAAAATTCAAATGAACGATACCTCGAATATTTATCGAGATACCAGATTGCAAAAGGTTGATGAGTTACGGGCTATGGGTGTTAATCCATACCCCTATCGCTTTGATAAAACTCATGATGCCTCTGACTTGCATGAAAAATATCAGCATTTGTCCAATGGTGAGGAAACGGCTGACCGCATTCAAATTGCCGGGCGAGTTATGTCGATTCGTAACAGTGGTATGTTTATAGATTTACTGGATGCTTCTGGGCGTATCCAAATTTTTTCTCATAAAGACACCTTGCCTGAGACATATCAACCGATACTCAAGTTATTGGATCTGGGCGATATCATCGGTGTTACAGGCTTAATACGTCGTACACCCCGCGGGGAATTGACGATTAATGCCGATTCAATAGAGGTGTTATGTAAATCTCTCCAAACCTTGCCAGAAAAATATCATGGCTTGAGTGATGTGGAGATGCGCTATCGTCAGCGTTACGTAGATTTGATTATGAACGAACCCACGCGTTTAACCTTGCGGAAGCGGAGTCAAATTATCCAAGCTTTGCGTAGCTATTTGCTGAGCTTAGGTTTCTTAGAAGTCGAAACACCTATGCTGCATAGTATTCCAGGTGGTGCCGCGGCAAAACCTTTTATTACGCATCATAACGCCTTAGATATGGAACTCTACATGCGTATCGCGCCGGAGCTTTTCTTAAAGCGCCTGGTTGTGGGTGGGTTGTCTGAAAAAGTTTTTGAGGTAAACCGCTGTTTCCGTAATGAAGGTATTTCAACACGTCATAACCCTGAATTCACAATGGTTGAGCTGTATCAAGCTTATGCGGATTACCAGGATATGATGAATTTAGCCGAAAAGATGATTGAGCATATAGCGGAAACGGTCCTGGGGACAACGACTATATCTTATAATGGCCATGAGATTAATTTAAAAGGGCCATGGATTCGCAAGTCTATGACAGATTTAGTGCGTGAGCACACAGGTATTGATTTTCTTGCCATTCACGATTTAGCTGAAGCTCAAGATGCCGCCAAAAAAATCGGTGTAGATGTTAAGCTTTGTGGCAGTTGGGGCAAGGTAGTTGCGGCTGTTTTTGAAGAAAAAGTCGAATCATTCCTTATTCAGCCCACCCATGTAACGGATTTGCCTTTGGATATCTCTCCCTTGGCAAAAGTTCATCGGACCGATCCACGTTTAACAGAGCGCTTTGAAAGCTTTATCAATACGTGGGAAGTTGCGAATGCGTTTTCCGAATTAACGGATCCTATAGACCAACGTGCGCGTTTAGAATCGCAAGTGGCGGATCGAGATGCGGGGGATGATGAGGCTCATCTTATGGATGAAGATTTTATTACTGCCCTTGAGTATGGACTGCCTCCGACGGGTGGGCTAGGTATTGGGATTGACCGTATGGTGATGTTAATGACGGATTCTTCTAGTATACGAGATGTCATTGCGTTCCCAACGATGCGGAAGAGAGGTTAGTAAATCTTTTTTAATTCAGCTATACTAGCATTTGCGAACGATAGTTATAAAGGAGCAAAGCCGATGAAGATTCGTTTTTCCTTGTTTAAAAAGATTTTACTTGTGCCTTTTCTTTTTGTGATGTTCAGCGAAAATACGCTTGCCACACGTTTTTCTGAAGAGATCGTAACAAAAGGGGTTCGTCGGCTTACACCTCTAGAAAGCATATCTCGGGTTCGTGGTGCAGAGAGTCGGTTTGTCTGGCGGTACTGGGATTTAGATCAAATTCAGCTGTACGGCAAAGTTTCTGTTTTAACGTTAGTTGGAGACTTTTTTACGGATGAAAATCAGCGTATTTTAAGACAGCTATCTGCACAAAAAGGCTTGTTCTCTTCGAAAAATCAGACAGTTGATCCAAGACAAGGGTTTATTGAAAATCATAAACTGGAAGCGACGCAACAAATGCTTTTAAGTCATGCCCCTTTTGTAGATCACTCTGTTGTCGTGTCGGCAGAGATAGGACATTCCAGCGATAGCGAAAAAGAAATGGAGCATATGATTCTTTCTTTTAATTTCCCATATAATTTTATATTTATGCATCTGCCTAAAAGGGCGAGGGCTGGTTTTCCCTCATTCGCCTTTTTTAACCAGGGCAAGTCTCTTGTTTCTTCCGAAATTCAGACAAGTACTTTTGATCGTCCCGGTCATGATCTTTTATTACCGGAAATTATGAAAACCGCATTAGGGGCGTCTTCTCCTATCGATCTACCTCAACTTAAAGAAAATAAAAGCGGTGATGGGAGATATAGATATACAGAATTTAGTGCCAATAAAATGTCCGGAAAAATCTTGCCTGTTATCAGTGAGGGAAATGAGTCGTGGAAAATTATGTTTGAAAGACCTTGCGGAACGTATAAAGTGACAATCTGTGATCGACAATAGCATAAAGTTATTTTGAGTAGAGGGTAAAGTGAATACATATAATTTGTTCGTAAAATCAAGCGTACTGCTTTTTTCCTTATTCGCCATTCATTCAGGCTTAAAGGCTTCAAAACTCGTAGAGTTAGTGCCAAGAGTTTCCGCGATGCGGGCAAGTCCCCATCTGGCTTATCCGAGCGAAACTATGGCGATAAGCGCTAAAAAAATATCTAAAAAGTCTCTGTTTCTGACAGTCATTCGTGTAGAGCAAGATTTTATGGCCCCATCCAATTTGGCCCTTTATGATTCTTTAAGTTCTTTATTTAATAGCGGTCCAACTGATTTAGAACGTGCGCGTGAAGCTTATAACCAGATCATAACACATAAGATCGTTTTTGGTACGACGCCGCGCAAGGCTTACGATGACTATCGGTATGCCCATCCTTATCCCATCCTTATTCAGGTGCCAGATCACGAATTCATTCATTTCAAGGAAAGATTAGCCAATTTTATGAAAGATGCGCAACTTCACCCTTGTCTGCTTTTCCACCCATATGAGAAAAAATATGAGAAAGAGTACTGCGTGAGCCATGAATTGAATGGTAGCGATTATTACTTAAGGCCTTATACGGGCCCATTCCAGATGGCTTTTTACAATAGACAAGGTGAGAACGTATTTAGCCGAGGATTTTTTTCTAGCCATCCGGATAAGCCTGCAACTGATTTATTGATTCCCGCTTTATACGGCCTTGTGAAAGAGTACAATATCCAGGGCGCAGAGTATTTTCTGCAGGCGTTACTAAAAGGAACGTCTTTTACGAAAATGAGAGTGGACGGTAGGCGTTATTGGGATTTGTCCTGTGATCTCCCTGAAAAGCGTCAATTCAATTGGCGTGTGTATGACGATGTGCGAGAACAGCCTTTAAGAAAAATGCGCACAAGAGATTAATGCCTTTGTAACTATAAAATTTTCTTCAGACTTAACGTTTTTTTAAACGATCTATGAGTACAATACATTAGTGTAGTATTAGGTTTTTGGTATGGAGAAAAAAAAGATAACGATAGGCCTTCAAGGCGGAGGGACTCATCTCGCTTTTTCTTCAGGCGTGATTGACTGCTTGTTAGAGGATGGTCGTTTTGAGATTGAAGGGGCCAGTGGAACAAGTGCCGGCGGATTGATTTGTGCAACTCTTGCTCAAGGTTTATTAAAGAACGGTCCGCAAGGCGCTCGCGATGAATTAAAAGCCTTTTGGGACATGATCATTTCCGAAGGCATTCGTTTAGGTTTACGCCCTAGTTATTTCGACCGATATCTATACAAAGAAAGCGTAAGTTTTTCATTATACATTGAGATGCTCAAAGGAGTGTTTCATTCCTGGCTATTGCCCGGAGATTGGAACCCTTATGGAAAAAATACATTCAAAAACGTACTAAATAATTTTTTCGATTTTGAAAAGCTTGCGCATAACGAACAGTTTAAATTATTTATAACGGCTACGAATGTATTAAATTCAAAACTAAAAGTCTTTTCCGGCAAAGATTTAACCGTAGAAGCCTTTATGGCCACGGCTTGCCTACCGTATCTTACAGAAGCCATTGAAATCAATGGCGAATATTATTGGGACGGGGCTTATATTGGAAATCCATCCCTGTTTCCCTTAATGAATGAATGTTCTAGTCGAGACATCCTGGTTGTTCTTGTTATCCCTCATAAGGTAAGTAAATTACCACATACCTTTATGGAAGTCCGCAGCCGTCTTCAAGAGCTTTCCAGCACAAATGCCCTTGTCCGAGAAATGCGAGCCATAAACTTCATCGGCAGTCTAATGGAAGAAAACGTTGCCTTGCAAAAAAAACTAAAGAAAATGAATATGCATATCATAGAAGACAGTCTATTTTTTGAAGAATACGATGCTCACAGCCGTTTGAATACAGATAAAAATTTCCTACAGAAATTACACGAAAGGGGCCGGCTCGTAGCGGCCAAATGGATAGAAAATAATTTTGAACATGTGGGAAAAAAATCAACCGCCAATATCCAAGAAGAATTTATCTGATAAAAATTCTTTGTCCTTAGTTTATATCCACTCTAGCCGACTTGAACCATTTGGAGAAATTGGCAGGTTTAGCATAGGTGGTGTTTTGCTTAGGCGGATAGCGGGGGCTAAATACTCTACCGTTCCATAAGGGCCAGTGGAATGGGCTAAATATTCTTCGTATTCGTGCCTTTCTAGGGGCAGCTTTAGGAGTCTTCTTTCGTTGTGGGTTGTGGCAGGTTTAGATATGGCCCACATGCCGCTGCGGGTGAGAGCAATATGTATATGATAGCCACCACCATGATGGTGACGTTTCAAAAGAGCACTTAACACGCCTATGGTGGCGAGATTACCGCTGAGATAATCGCAAATGAATAATCCATGGGTGCTGATGGTTTCTGATAGTACTTTTACGGTCGTATCGCCTACAGGGATATTATAAGCATTGCTGTCAATAATTCCTGAAACTGCTTGACCTAATTGTTCCCAGCCGGCTCTGTCTTTCCAGGGGCCTTCGGTTCCATAACAACTGAGTGTGACGTGGATGATTCCTGGGCGTATTTTTTGGACTTCTTCCGGTGTCAGGCCGTACTTAGCCATCACATTGGGTCGCCATCCTTCAATAAAGACATCTGCTTCCGAGAGTAGCTTTTTTAATTGGGCTAAATCTTCCGGTCTTTTTAAATCGGCAAAAGCTTGTCGTTTGCCGTGACCTGTATCCATAGAAAAAGCAGGAATGCTAGGCATGTGCGGGGCGGTTATGTGAAGTACATCAGCGCCGTACTCTGCCATATAGCGACCACAGGCTGGGGCGGCAATAGCTTGGGTGAAATCCACAACCTTCAGGCCTTCAAGGGGGCGCGTGCTTTTTGGTAATTTCTCTGGTTCTGTGTCGATCAATTTGTTGATGACAAGTGGTGGTTTACGATTTAAGGCCATGCCTTGTGGGTGGGTGAGCCACTCATTCTTCTCGCGTACAACCGCGCCGCATGTGGCGGCTTCTGCGAAGGCTTCTTCCAGTTCGAAAGCATCTCTTTTTAACATGGCGGCGGCTATTAAATCTTGCTCATTTGGTGTGCCCAGCACCCGCAGAATCTTATCTCGCAAAGTTGGGTAGCCACCATTTATGAAAATATGTTTTTCATCGCGAGTTTTGTATAGCCCTAGTGTCGGGTATTTAGGATCCCAGGGCGGCACATCATACCCATTCTGCCTTACAAAGAATATGCCTGAAAAAGATAAATAAGAATGAAACATATCAATGGTGACTTTTTGCTCTTCACCTGACTTGAGTCGCCAAATTTCCGAAACCAATAGGCCGCAAGTGCTTTGTACGCCCGCAATGATTTCGTCGATAGGAAATTTTAAGTTGTGGGCGATAGGCATGCCTTTAAAGGATAGATGATTGGCCTCCATATCCGACAGCGAAGCGTAACCCAATAACTCGTTTACGATATCTTTTGATAGTGTTGTCAAATTAACAATCCTTATTTAGATAACCATTTCAAAACGTCTTTTTTGGGTGATTTCGTCGTCAAGGTTCCGCTTCCGGTTCTCACCTTTTCTATAAATACCTCCAAAAAAGCCAGTTTTGAAATGGCCTCTATTAATCATTATGTATATTATTACATGTAAAAATAAAAATTAAGTTAATGGGTGTTCAGGTTTTTTTTTAATCATTAATTAACGATTAGTTAATATAATTAATAGTGTAGGGATGATTTTAATCTAAGCACAGGAGGTTAATTGAATGAAAGTCTACATGTATCTAACAATTTTTTTAGCCATGGTATTTAGTTCATCACTGGCCATTGCATCCGTAAAGGAAACCAACTCAGTGCAAGACAGGGGCTATTTTCAAAACATGCAGTTAACGCAAGCCCAAGATGATGATGAGGACGTTAGTGAAGATGAAAAGAAAGACAGAAGCGAAGAAGTTCTTGATGATTAATAAAATCCTCGCATGTACTTTTTAGTATTGTATTAATGTTTTTGTGAAATTATTAGGTATAAAAATAATATAGCGAGACTTTAATGCAAGACATACCTGTCATTACACAAAAAGATATGGTCAACTTCTTGTTGGGTGTTGCCGACAAGAGGCCAGTTTTTATTTGGGGTCCTCCGGGTGTAGGAAAGTCTTCGATCGTTGAGGAATATGCAGCCAAGATGGGTCTGGAGTGCATTTCCTTGCTCGGTAGTCAATTATCGCCAGAGGATGTTATGGGCGTGCCGCAGATTGTGGATGGACGTATTCAGTTTTGCCCTCCACGTTTAATCGCGCGGGAAAAGCCTTATTGTCTATTCTTAGATGAGTTAAATGCTTGTTCGGATGACGTGCAAAAAGCCTTTTATAGTTTAATCCATGATCGAAAAGTTGGAGAATATGTGCTCCCCCAAGGTTCGGTCGTTATTGCAGCAGGAAATCGTAAGAGCGATGCGTCTATCGTGAAGGGTGTTTCTTCTGCTCTCATCAATCGTATGATCAATATTTTTATGGATGTATCCCCTACGGATTGGTTGCGCTGGGCGGAGAGAAATCAATTGCATCCTTTGGTCATTACGTATATTCGCCAACATCCCGAGCAGCTTTCTATTCTGCCGGGATCCGAGGAAAAGCCATTCTCCACGCCACGTTCTTGGCACATGTTGAGTGATAGCTTATTAAATTTTAAGCAAAATCTATCACCAGCCATGCTAAAAATATTGGTGTATGGATGTCTTTTTTCTGAACATGCCGCTCAATTTGAGGCTTACTTCTTGAAGAATGTACGTTTAGAGGCAGACATTGCCATAGAGCAAGACTTGCCTCAAGAGCTATATGATCTTCAAGAAAATCTCGCATAAATAATCTTTTGAAATGGCCTCCTTTTCTATAAAAGCAAATTAAATGATCTATGGCTATTGGTAGATATTTGTAGGAGTGATATATTTAAGAAAAAAGTAAAGAGGGAGTTTATCCTTGGCTTTAGATCCTCTTATAAGTTATTACCAGAAAGAATTATCTTTTCTGCGCAATGCGAGTAAAGACTTTGCAAAGCAGCACCCAAAGGTAGCTCGTCGTTTGGATATTGGTCATGGTGAGTCATCAGATCCCCATGTGGAGAGACTATTAGAATCTTTTGCGTATCTGGCCGCCGGGCTGCAGCGGGAAGTGGATGATAACTTTCCTCGCATCACATCGGCGCTTTTAGGCAATCTTTATCCACATTTAGTTGAGCCTGTGCCGTCAATGTCGATTGCGCAATTTGCTTTAGATGCCAAACAAGGCAAAAGTACTTCTTCTTATGTTATAGAAAAAAACCACCCCTTATACTCGAGGACAGCTGAAGGGGATTCTTGTCAGTTTAGAACAAATTATCCTGTGGAAATCTGGCCTATTGATCTTATGGATGCGCAAATAGTTACGGTTGAAGCTTTACCCTTTAAGCCTCAACAAATAAAGACAGTTCGCGCCCTGCAGTTGACATTGAAAACACAAGGTGTGCCATTCGATAAATTGGGCGGGCCACAGAATCTTCGTTTTTATATTTCTGGGGACAAAACTTTACAAAACGCAGTTTATGAAATTCTATTTACAAAAGATCCTGCGGTATGTGTTTTGCCCAATAGTTATGGTTTAGAGGACTTTCGCAGAGCCAATACCCTTCCAGCGGGCCCTATTGCGAGTGTGGGGTTTTCTTTTGGCGAGTCCGTTTTACCAAAAGCCGCTGCTGCCCATTCAGGCTATAGATTACTGCAAGAGTATTTTAATTTTCCTAATAAGTTTTTATTTTTTGATATCCAGAATCTGCCTTTTGCAGCCTGCGAGCAATCCATGGATATCTATATTGAAATACCGGATGAGATAAAAACCAATACGTTGATGTTAACGCGAAATAACTTTTTATTAGGCTGCACACCGATTATTAATTTATTCTCAAAAACGTCTGAGCCGATTACGTTAGATTATCGTACCCATGAATATAGGCTGGTGGCGGATTATCGGCATGAATCGACGACGGAAATTCATTCGGTTTCAACAGTGAAATACATAGAAGACGGGGCTCTCCTGCCAGAGGTCATGAACCCCTATTTTAGTTTTAGCCATTATGATGAAAGATTACAGAGCCATCTATATTGGGCCAGTCGCAGAATTGATTCGACAACTCCGGGTATGCCGGGGTCTGAGATCATGTTGTCTTTTGTCGATCATGATTTTACGCCGCAAACGATGCCTTATAAAACTGTTTATGCCGAATTATTGTGTACGAACCGACAATTGGCTGAATCTATGCCGGCGGGTAGTGCTTTGGTCTCTGAATTTCCGGTGCCATTGAAGGTTGTTTGTATTGAAAAACCCACAAAACAAACATACCCCCCTCAGGACGGAGATACGCAGTGGCGATTAATATCGCAACTTTCCTTAAATCATTTGCCCTTAACAGGAGAAAATGATGGATTTAAGGCCTTAAAGGAAATGCTGTATTTTTATGCTTCCTTAACGGATGAGCCTAATTTTCCTGAATTGAAAGGATTCTGTGGCATGAAAACCCATCCAATTGTTAGGCGCGTGGGGTTGGATGCGTGGCGAGGCTTTTCTCAAGGCACGGCTGTGGAGTTGTCCTTTAAATCAGAGGCATTTTCAGGCGGTGGAGCCTTGCTGTTTGCGGATGTGTTGAATGAGTTTCTAGCGATATACTCTGCCGTGAACTCTTTCATTGAGGTCTCCTTGAAAAAAGATGAACAAACGGATATTTGGAAAAAATGGAAAATCAATCGGGGCGACAAATTCTTGCTGTAAATGAGGCGTTATACCAGGAACCGTATACGTTTGAATTTGATCAGGCTGTAAAATTAGTTGAGGTTTTACATGCCAGAAAGCTGCGTATGGGGGAAGGAATTTCTTTTTCTCAAGAATCCCTGATCTTGAAATCGAGGGTGTTTTTATCTGCGCCCCCCAGTGATGTTTTTGATATTACGCGGCCGACTTCTTTGGATCAGCCAGCGACGATGCGGATTAATTTTTTTGGAATTGCCGGTCTCCAAGGGCCTTTGCCCTTACCTTTTACAGAAATTATTATGGATCGTGTGCGGCGCAAGGATACGGCTTTTAACGATTTTCTGGATATTTTTAATCACCGCTTTGCCTCTATTTTACATCGTATCCGTAAAAAACACTGGGTCGGCTTAGATAGCCAAAAACCCCATATGACGATGATCGGTCAGGATTTGCTTTCCTTAACAGGAATGATTTCCGGATTCACAAAGACCAAGAAAATATCTCCCCAGGATATGCTCTATTATTCAGGGCTTTTTTGGCAAAAGCCTAGGTCCGGAATCGCTCTTAAACAAATATTGTCGCACTACTATAAGACAGATGTGGCGATTTTTTCCCATCAAGGCGGATGGGTGGATATCCCTCGCGAGTTATGGACGTATATGGGATCTGGGGGGAGTGGCGTAAATAATGTACTCGGACAGACAGCGATGTGCGGTCGGCGCACCTGGGATGTGAATCAAAACATACGTATTAAGCTTGGGCCAATGTCCATGGGATCCTTACAAGGATTTTTAAAAAATGGCCATGCCTATCCTCAGATCATAGAGTTGTTGCAGCAATATCTGCCTGCGGGCTATACTTTTTCTCTAAATTTATCGGTTTTGGCAAAAGACGTGTGTGAAACGCGTTTGAATAATCAATCTTATTTAGGGTGGACGTCTTGGTTGATATCTAAACCAGCAGAGCAAAACGACTCACAGATCATATTGTATCCTTCCGATAAGGATTTGTTTCCATCACCTTAATCACAAAACTATTTCTTTTGAAGGGTTAGTTGCATTAAAAACTTGGCGAGTGTTTGCCATTCAAATTCTTTTTCTGGATCTGCCAGTGAGCCCATTATCTTAAAAACAATAGGAGGTGAGGCGGGAATGTTTGTAAATAAAAAGGCTATGGTAATATCTAATTTGTCCTGTGGTAAATTGATGGTTCCAGAACCATTGCCTTCTAGAAAAGGGCTTTTCAGAATAATTTTTTCTAGATGCATGATGCCATCTTTTATTTGGCTATCTACTTTTGCCTCTTGGAAGTACATTTTTTCTTTGCCGGAGATTCGAAACAATCTTATGATTTCTGGTAGATTTTTCGAGCGCGCATACTCTTCAAATTTTGCGGCGTCAAAACCCTCTAGAGTTATGTCTTTGCCGACAAAATGAAAGCTTCCGTGTAAGTTTGATAAAAAGCTATCGAGATCATCCATATGCGTTTTGAGAACAACCTCTATGTTTCCTGTGCCGCCTTGGTTTTTATGTATTTGATATCCTTGGCAGGTAAAATCAGCCTTTATATTGGGGGTTTCGGTCGGATCATAGGATATTTTGCCTTTTAAAGATCCATGATTCAGTTGGCCTGAAATCGGCTCCATTGTTATACGGCTGCTGTCCACAACAAAAGGAATTTCTAGGTCTTTCAGGGTTTGATCCTCTTTTGTAATCTGGGCTATTTTAAGTTTTACTTGTGCATCAAAACGATCTAAAAGCCCGCCCGAAGAACTTTCTGGAGAAGTTGTCGCGACCTCTTTTTTTGTTTTATTTTTCTGTATAGCTTTCGGTAGGGTATAATTCGTGAAGTTCACGTGGCCCAATTTTAAATCACCCTCAATAAGAGGTTTTTTCGGTGTGAAATCAATATTTAGCTGGCCTGTGCACGAAGTTTCTTTTTTTGATATGTTCAGTGCCCCTTCTATTTGAGATACCTTCATAGCCTCTTTTGATCCACTAATTTGCGCTGTGCCCTTAAAAGAACCGAAGTCAAATTTTAGACTATTGTCGAATGAATGGATGATTTCGGTCAGGTTGGATAATGTAATTTCAGCATTTAAGTTGTAATTCAGAGGCGTCGGCCACAGATTTCCTTGCAAGGATATCTTATCGGATCCTATCGTAATGTCTGTCTCTAGATTTAAGTTGTCTGCTAGTTTTAACGAGCCCTTTACATGAGCTTTTCCCATCTTTGTCTCTGATATCCACGACCGTAGATGTGGGGTGGTAAAATCGTAAACAATAGACGTTTCACCTAAAGATAATTGCCCCTGTATTTCCTTATCATCGAGTTTCAGGCGGATATCTTTAAAATCATACCTATCCGGAGAGGTTTGAAATTGGCTTTTCAGTTCTAAATCTTTCCCTATAGGAGAGTTATCTGAGGTTAGGGATATAGCCTTTAAAAGGTTGTGGGCATCGTTGGATTTAATTTCAATCATGCCATGCGGCTGCGATAGTGTTTTAAAGCTGCCAGTTGTTGTAAGGGTTGTTTCGCCAGGTAAATTGGTAAGGGAGATCTCATAGGTTTTTGTTTTATTTAAAAATAAAGCATGTCCCGTATATTTAGACTCTTGATCGCGGATAAGAATGTCTTGAAGGGAAAGTTTTTCTTTCGAGGCTTCAATTGTGCTGGTGATAGTTAAATCTTTTGTTGAGGCATTTAAAAACGCCAAAGGAATTTTTTGACTCCATTTGCACGCCATTTTTCCTTTTAGTGAGGATGTTTTCGCCTCATAATCTCCCACGATTTGTAGTCGTTGTTTGTCCCAATAGAATTCTATGTTGACAGGAATAGGCTTTTTTTTGTTGTATTCATTGACGTTGATGGAGAATTCTAGGGGGGTGTCTTCTAACTGAACGCCACCAATGAGCGCATAAGGGCCTTGGACAGAGTTGGACTTTAATGCCAAATGAAAATCACTCATTTCAGATGTATAACTGCCATGTGTATACGACAAGGTACCTTTTTGGATATTTACGCGGGGAATAACGGAAGCTAAATTCCACGAGCCTATTTTTAAATCGCCATTTTTCTTGCTGACAACCGTGGGGCTATCGATAATCATTTCAATGAAATCCCAGTTTTTTTCGCCATGGGTATTTTCTTCAAGAAAAATACGAGGCTGCATCAGGCCTATTTGTGAAAACTCGAGAGTCCCTGTAAGAAGGGGTATTAGTGAGACGGTAACCGTTACTTCATCCACAGCAACAATTTCTTTATGCTTGGCCCAGGGCGTATTTCCGATCGTCACGGAAGATAAAATTATTCCTGGGTAGGGCAGTACAATTAAAGAAGCATCTCCTTTAATGGCGACAGGTCGTCCTAAAGCATCGGATGCAATGGCTTGTAATTCGGGCTTCCAGCTGTTTAAATCCACAAAGCGGGGGATGAGAAGTAAAGCAGTTAATATGAGGGCAAACGCGCCGAAGCCTATCGATATACTTTTGTTCATCAGATATTTTTCCTGGCTTTTATGTTGTAAATAGAGCGACTCATTTTATGAATCTTTTTCAATGGCATCCTTTGGTAGGGGCGTTTGAAAAAGATTGGTGCGTGGGAATCCAATAGGCGCAAATCGACCACTTTGACCGTGTCGTCCCGTCCATTGCAGTATAACCACTTCTGTTCTTATGCGAGAGCCGGATTGCCACGTAAGACCTACTTTGGAATCAAAGGTCGTGATATCCGACAATTGCCCGTCCCGGTAAAATTGTAGTTTTACACCCCTGCCTTTAGACATCT
>JAGOMX010000038.1 GCA_017993335.1 Alphaproteobacteria bacterium
TTCCGTGCTCTAATTAAATGTCCATACCTTGATAATTTACCAAAAAAAAGCCTTAATTTAGGGCCAAAGGATTTATTGCCTCTAATTTTGTTCATTTGTTGAAAAAAACTAGCGGGAATAGCTGCAAATTTATGTAGTGTGTTGACACTGTTAACTGGGGGTGCTAAAGCTATCCACAATCGAACTTAAGGTGTTGGAATGTTTAATAAAATAATTTTACTTCTCTGCTTAGTTTTATCACAAACGTGTTTTGCCACTGATGAAGTTGACTATGACTCACCTATTAATGCTAAACGTCTTGAAAACAAAGTTGCCATAGTTACAGGCGGAGCTAGCGGAATTGGTAGAGCGACATGTCTTTTATTTGCCAAACATGGTGCTAGAGTGGCCATCACAGATATTAATCAAGCGGCTGGGGTTGAGCTAGAGAGCTTTATAAGATCTAAAAACGGGATAGCCACCTTTTACATGATGGATATAACTAAGGAAGCTGACGTAGAGGTAACCATAACAAGAATAGCTGAGGAATTTGAAGGGGTCGATGTTCTCGTCAACAATGCAGGTGTGCCAGGGGTAAACAAACCCAGCCACGAGATCACTGAGGCAGAGTGGGATTCATGTCTAAATTTGAACACGAAAGGCGTATTTTTGTGTAATAAATATTCCGTTCCTTACATGATGAAAAAGCGTAAAGGTAGCGTCATAAACATGTCATCGGTGTTTGGTCTCGTTGGCAGTGCAGGGGTTCCGCCATATCACGCGGCTAAAGGGGCTATACGTATAATGACAAAGTCCGATGCTTGTCAGTACGGTAAATATAATATTCGTTTTAACTCGATTCATCCAAGTTCAGTTCGCACGCCAATGACGGATGTCTATGCGACTGATTTTCCAGGCGGAGTGGAAGAGTTTTATAAGAAGGTTGGATCCACACATCTTCTGGAAAGAGTTGCAGAGCCAAAAGAGATCGCTTTTGCAATACTCTTTCTGGCATCCGATGAAGCCAGCTTTATTACGGGAACGGAGCTTATGGTGGATGGTGGTTTTACAGCAGGTCGGGCAACATTTTGACCGGCGATAGGATGTTAATGTGAGCAGTACTTTTATTGACCAGATAGCACAGCTTGATGCTGAGGATCAATACGACACTTTATATCAAGAAATTCTCGATACCATTGAAGAAGTATCGGGAGTCGATCAAGATTTGCTAGAACCTACAACACCTTTTATGAGCATAGGATTAGACTCTGTAATGGGGGTCGAGATCGCTAACAAGCTTGGAGAGAAGCTAGCTCTTGAATTGCAAAAGACGTTGATTTGGACGTATTCATATATGGATGCGCTGACTAAGTATTTAGTCAATGAGCTGGTGAATAAAGGTATTCCAACTCAATCATAATTATGCCCTTTGGGAACTTATTGGTTTAAGAGTTAGGTGTTTTTTTGAGGAATTAAAGATAGCTAAGTGTCGCAAGGGATAGTGGCGTGTTAAATTTAGATAGTTCTCTGGTTGAAGAAGAAACTCAAAAGGCGGATCGATTTTCATCATCCATCGCCATAATAGGCTACGGTTGTCGCCTTCCTCTCGGCGCGAATTCCCCATCATCATACTGGAAACACTTGATAGAAGGCAAAGATTGCATTCAACCTATTCCTGACTATCGTTGGGAATCTGATCCTGAAGACTATGAAAAATCTGCCAAACGCGTCGCTGGATTAATTGATCATATTGATCAATTTGATGCTGACTTTTTTGGCATATTTCCTCGCGAAGCTAACAGTATGGACCCCCAGCAACGAATACTTTTAGAAACCTGTTGGGAGGCTCTTGAGCATGCTGGAATCCAGCATGAAAAGTTATTAGGCAGTAATACAGGGGTATTCATAGGGTCTGTAGCTCTCGACTATCGCGACAGATTTACCCAGATGGCCAAGAAGAATATCGATACATATGCCTTAACAGGCAATCTGTTATCTATTATTGCAGGTCGTGTGTCTTATGTTCTTGGCCTCGAAGGTCCCTGTTCTACGATTGAAACAGCGTGTTCTTCGTCTTTGGTGGCTGTGCATCAGGCTTGTCAAAATCTGCGGTTAAGAGAATGTGATCTTGTTTTAGCGGGAGGGGTCAATGTTCTACTTTCTCCAGTAGGGATGGAGTTCCTAGATAAAGCAAAAACACTATCCCCTGATGGTAAATGCAAAGCCTTTGATGCTGGTGCTAACGGCTTGGTCAGGGGTGAGGGCTGTGGAGTTGTTATCCTAAAACGACTAGATGATGCTTTGCGGGATAATGACTCGATTGTAGCTGTCATTAGAGGTACAGCGATTAATCATGATGGAAAAGCTGCTAGCTTGAGTTCACCAAATGTTCTAGCACAAGAGAAACTCCTAAGAAAAGCTCTGCAGGATGGAGGACTTAGTGCTGAGGACGTCGGTTTTGTGGAAACCCATGGAACGGGAACCGTTCTAGGTGACCCAATCGAGGTTCAAGCTTTGAAAACTGTTTATGGGAAGCACCGAGAAGATCGTAGTAAATGTTATTTGGGATCAGTCAAAAGTAACATTGGTCATTTAGAGGGTGCTGCCGGTATAGCAGGTTTGTTGAAGGCAGTTCTAGCACTCCAGAATGAGGCTATCCCTCCCCAGATCCACTTTAACGAATTAAATCCTGGTATTGATTTAGAGAATACCTCGATAGCTATATCAAAAGAACTTGTTCCTTGGAAGCGCTGTCCGGGAAAAAAGAGGATTGCAGGCGTTAGTTCTTTTGGCATCAGTGGTACGAATGCACATGTTTTGATTGAAGAAGCTCCTGAAAATGGGTCAATTACATCCGGGAACGATGCTAAAGAACCCTGCCTCATCACGCTATCCGCAAAAACGGATACTGGGTTAAGGGACTTAGCGCAAAAATATCTAGATGAGCTGCAGAATTATAATACGAGTCATCGCGAACTTTGCGATATAAGAGACATCTCTTACACAACTCAGCTTCGCAGAAGTCATTATAAATCTCGCATATCTATTACTGCTTCGGGGTATAGTCAGCTAAAAAATGCGCTGCAAGCATATATTCAAGATACCCCGTTTTCTGGATTGAGCACTGGGATCAAAGCTAATAAGAGAGCGAAACTGGCCTTTATATTTCCTGGATTAGGCTCGCAGTGGTCTGGGATGGGAATTGATTTGTATAATCATGAAGAAGTGTTTCGTGAAAAAATCCTTTCATGTGAGGAGGTGGTGAGGCAAACAGCCGGCTGGTCATTAATCGAACGGCTTAACTATGCGGGAGATTCTTCCGCATCGTACACGGATCTTGCGTCGGTGCAGCTTAACTTGTTCTCCCTTAGTATTGCGGTTGCAGAGCTCTGGAAGTCATGGGGCATCGAGCCCAAAGCCGTTGCAGGACACAGTGTAGGGGAAATAACGGCTGCCCATGTGGCTGGGATACTTGATTTAGACACGGCGATTCGACTCGTCTTTGCAAGAGCTCAGTTGCTTGAGACCCTTCAGAATAAAGGATCCATGGCCGTTGTAGAAGCACCTTGGGAACAGGCTGTAGAATTGACGTCAGAATACGAGGGAATGATTTCGATAGCAGGTTCTAACAGTGCTCGATTAACGTTGCTTTCGGGAGACACGCAAAAATTAAAAGAGTTATGGGATAAGTGTCACAAGCAACGAATCTTTTTCAGATTGATTAAGGACTCTGTGCCTTCACACAGTGCCCTCGTTGACTCGTTCTTGCCACATCTTGAGAAAGAATTTTTATCACTGACTCCATCTCTTTCCAAAACCTCATTTTATTCCGCCTGGCAAGCAAGATTGGCTGCTCCTCAAGAATGTGACGTTCAATATTGGATAAATAATTTGCGCCAACCAGTCCTATTCAATGACACTTTTTCCAAAATGCTAGATGATGGATACACTAACTTCATAGAAATTAGCCCTCATCCAACATTACTACCGGCGATGAATGAAATTGCTCAGAGGAAACAAGTGGCTATCAAAACATCTTCATCCTTAAAGGAGGGTGTTTTGGGCAGACGGGCCATGTTTGAATCTCTGGGTGAGTTGTATGTCTCCGGCGTTGAAGCGAAATGGAGCCGTCTGCATCATTCGAAAAAACCGAAATATATAACTCTTCCTTCTTACCCCTGGCAAAGAGAGCGCTTCTGGATAGAAGAAAAGCCTGTATATTTCAAGGCATCCTTAGAAGAGGCGCATGATTCTAACATTCAAACGACTGATCAAGACGAAGACATTTTTTTGCGGGTAGAATGGAAAAAGGGAGTAAACCTGCTGCTTCGGGAGATTATAGCTCAAAAGGATGCAAGCTGGCTTCTGTTAGGTGATTCTAACCCTGCCGTTAAAAAGATCAGAGGTATCTTAGAAGCTAAGGGGTATAAAGTCATCCAGGTCTCCCCAAAAGAGCTTATAGCTGAAGAGGGCCTGGATGACATCATCTCGCTTGATATGCGCGATGGTTCTTCTTTTAATAAGCTACTGGAAACCTATTTCGCAAATGGGACGACATGTGCAGGTATCTTACACATGCTTAGCTTCAGTGAACCGCTGATGGCAGGGTATGGCTTGGCTCAACAAGACATGAACTTGTATGGCTGCACGTCCTTGATGTATCTATTGCAGGCTATAAATCAACAGTCGTGGCTAGAAATTCCGAAGTTATTTATCGTGACTCATGAAGCAAGACCAGTCACATCTACACCAAATTTGGATAGTGTGTATCAGTCATCGCTCTGGGGTATGGCTGAATCTATTCGCTACGAATTTCCCAACCGAAGCTGTAAATGTATCGACCTGAGCAGCGCTTCACTGTTTGAAGTGTCTGAGTATCTGGTCAATGAACTTCTGAGTGGGGATGACGAAGAACAGGTTGCTTACCGCTCGAATAAAAGATATGTCGCAAGGTTGCGCAAGGGCTTGCAAAAAGACCATGATGACCCGTTACTAAGAACGAATATAAGCGACTTTAGAAACGGAACCTATTTGATTAGTGGAGGTTTAGGTGCACTAGGTCTTGGGCTTGCTGAATGGCTAGTGGAACAAGGCGCAGGCGGTGTTATACTTCTGAGTCGGAGTGGACCTAAGACGAATGAACAACGTGATATCCTCAAGCGATTAAGTGAAAAGGACACCATTATTAAGACTCCTCAAGTGAATGTTGCTCATTACGAGGCATTGTTAAGCGTATTAGATAATTTAGAAGGTTCAATGCCGCCAATCCGCGGTATTATCCATGCTGCAGGAATTATAGATGACGGATTCCTCATGCAGCAGACTCAAGAAAGGTTTAAAAATGTTTTCGAACCTAAGGCGGATGGGGCCTTAAATCTACATAAATTTAGCAAAAATCTAGATCTTGATTTCTTTGTTCTATATTCATCAGCGGCTGCATTGGTTGGATCACCTGGTCAAAGTAGTTATTCAGCTGCGAATGCTTGTTTAGATGCTATAGCCCACCACAGAAAATCAATTGGTCTGCCTGCGCTATCCATAAACTGGGGGGCATATAAAGATATAGGTATAGCTACAAAAGACCGTATACGGGCTGAACGCCTTGAACGTCGTGGCGTAGCAGGCATCGATTTCCAGATGAGCTTAAAGGCTTTGAAAACTGCTATTCAATCAAGACAGACAAACGTAGGCTTCATGCCTTTTGATGTGCGCCAGTGGATTGAATTTTATCCTCAAGCCGCATCCTCTTCTTATTTAGAAGATTTGGTCGACAAAACCAGTCATAAAGCTTCAGAGAATAAAGACCTTATAGGTCTGATCGAACATTTACCTCGTGGGAAAAAGTTGACCGCAGTGACCCATTATGTCCAGAAAATAATATCAGTAATTTTGCAGCAAGATCCTCATAAGCTAGGGTTTGATACGCCATTTTCAAGCTTTGGGTTGGATTCATTGACTGGGCTCGAGCTGCGTAATCGTCTTGAAGTGTCCATAGGTAAGCAGTTGCCTGCCACGCTGGTGTGGACCTATACCAATATTGAGTCCTTAGCTAAATATATACTTTCATTAATTGAACCAACTGCAGTTGATAATACGCCAATCAATGGCGATCCTTCAGAGAAGAAATCTGAGGATGATTACATGCATTATCTCGAACAAGAGCTGGGAACTTGAACCATATTATCTAAGGTGAATATAGACAATGGAACTGAACGAACTACTTCAAAAGGCTGCCGAGAGGATTAAAACTCTTAAGGATAAGCTCGCAGAATATGAGGCTGAAGATGGCACTATAGCCATTATCTCAACCGCTTGTCGCTTTCCGGGAGGCTCAAACACGCCTGAGAAATTTTGGCAAACACTTATGGAGGGTCACCATCCGATTCAGCTAGTCAGTCCTGAAAGATGGCCCGAAGAAGCGATCTCTACTGAAATACGTCAGAAGTATCCAGGGACTCAGTGGGCAGGCCTAATGAGTGATATCGATAAATTTGATGCTGATTTCTTTGGGATTGGTGCCGTTGAAGCTGAAAGTATGGACCCACAACAACGTCTTTTACTGGAAGTGAGTTGGGAAGCTTTTGAGCGTGCGGGTCTATCTGCGAAAAAACTTTCAGGAAGTTCAACGGGTGTCTTTATTGGGATGGTAGGGCTTGATTATAAAGATCGTGTGGAAGATGAACGGAATCGTAAACTAGACTTATACGCAGCAACAGGAAATGCTCTTTGCACCACTTCGGGGCGACTGTCTTACGTGTTTGGTCTTGAAGGGCCAAGTCTTAGTGTGGAGACGGCGTGTTCTTCATCTCTGGTGGCATTACATCAAGCCTGCCATAGTTTACGGGCGAAAGATTGTAATCTAGCCTTAGTCGGAGCGAGTAACATTATTATTTCCCCAAAAGCGATGAGTCTTATCGGCGTTACGGGAGCATTAGCGCCGGAGGGTAAATGTAGAACTTTTGATTCTCTTGCCAGTGGCTTTGTCAGATCTGAAGGCTGCGGAGTCATCCTGCTTAAAAGACTGTCTGATGCCGAACGTGATAAAGATCGTATCCTGGCAATTATTCGCGGTAGCTCTATCAATCAGGATGGCCGATCGATAGGATTTACGGCACCGAATGTTCTCTCTCAGCAAAGATTATTAAGAGATGCCTTAGACAAGGCTAATTTAACTAGTTCGCATATTAGTTATATTGAAGCTCACGGTACGGGAACGTCTTTGGGAGACCCCATTGAAACAGAAGCAATTAAAGCCGTTTTTGGTGATCGCGAAAAGGATAAGCCGTGCATTCTTGGATCCGTAAAAAGTAACATCGGCCATTTGGAGGCTGCTGCTGGTATCGCAGGCCTTATTAAACTCACGCTGATGTTTGAACATGAGAAAATCCCGGCCCAGCTGCATTTTAATAAGCTTAATCCCTACATAAGTCTGGATAGTAAGAAATTTCTCATACCAACTCATGAGCTGCCCTGGAAACGGGGTGAGCCCGTCCGTTATGCAGGCATCAGCTCTTTTGGTTTTAGCGGGACTAACGTCCACGTTATACTAGAAGAGGGACTGAGTCCTCAGCTGGAAACGGAAAACCCCCAGAATCCACAAGAAGAGCTTTTGGTGCTTTCAGCGCGTACGCCAAAAGCTGTGCTTGATTTAGCCAACCGTTATATGAAGGCACTGCAGAATCCGAACGAACTGCAAAAACTTCAACTGTCAGATATAAGCTATTCAGCGGCTGTTAAGCGCACCCACTATGAATATCGTATTGGCGTAACCGGTAAGACTCATGCTGAGCTGGTTCAAAAATTCTCCAGCCTAAAGCTTGCTGATGTCGCCAAAACAAAAATGACGAATACAAACTTAGTCTTCCTTTTTCAAGGAAAACAAGCTGCTTGGATTGATATGGCTGAAATGTTGTTTTACTCTGAGAGGAGGTTTCAAGAGAAACTTAAGGAATGTGATGCGTATTTTATGGACGTAACAGGTTTCTCTCTTCTGGAAAAATTCAAACAACAGAGCTTAGAGCTAAAGGAAACGGATGCAGCTCTTTCAGAGATCCTTGCGAATTTCATTAAGCTCTCGTATGCCGACCTTTTGACCTTTTGGGGAGTTGTTCCCAAAGCTGTGGTAGGGGATGGAAATGGTGTCTTTATTGCGGGTTATATATGCCAAGCCCTAGATTTTCAGCAAACTGTCAAAGCGTTGATACGAACAAGTAGATGTTATGCTGAGATGCGGCTTGAGAGTTCGATTGATCTTAATCTAATTCTTGATGCTCTTAAATTATCCGATAACTCAATCCAGTTGGTGTGTCCTCAAAATAAACATGTCACTGCTCAGAATGGCTGGAAGCTCGAAGAATATGAAACGTCTGAATTAATTGACGTTCTGACCGATCTAAATGAAACGGAGTCTGAGGGTTGTGTCTTGATGGATTTCAGTTTTGGCTCGGAGGCTGTATCTATGAATACCCTTGGCGGTAAATTATTAAAGGTATTTCAGTCGCATAAGGACCCTAGAGAGGCGACGCTTCATTTGCTTGGGAAGCTGTATTGTCATAGTTCCTCCATCAATTTCGAAAACATCATGACTCATGGTCAGGGTTGGGATCTTTTACCCACTTATCCTTGGCAGCACGAATCCTACTGGATTCCTGCTTTTTACGAGAAACGGGTTTCAGATTCCCCATCTGTGAGTGAAAAAAATATAGAAAATGCCAACAAGGAGATCCCAGTCGGGCCGGTGAATCTTAAAGAAGTTATTATCTCAACAATAGCTTCAATTCTGGGAATCCCTGTGGAACGCGTGCGAACCGAACAACATCTATTTGAAATTGGTATTGATTCTATTTCTGCTATGCGCTTCATCAATCAGATGCAGAAAGAGCATTCTGTGGTCGTTTCTCTCCCCGACCTTCTGCGTGAGGGCAGTATAGATAAGCTTGTTGCTTGGCTTGAAATGAATCCGGAAGCTGAGAATACTAACCCAAGGGAATCTGAGAATAATGTGTCAAATTCCGATTTCAGTTTCGTCGATGAGATGAGTGAATCTGACGCGCAGGCTTTGGAAGAATTATTACGTATGGAGGCTATCTAATGCAAACTTTAAAGTCATCCTTGAAGGAAAATGCAAATAAGTTGCAGGTATATCCTGCCTCATATAGTCAAACATCCATGTATTTAACTTATATGATGGCCCCCGAATCTGTGGGGTACAACGTCATGTTTGCTACTCTAACAAAATCAAAATTAGATGTAGGTGCGCTAGAGAAAGCTGTCAATTATCTAGTCAGCAAACATACGAGCTTAAGGACTCTCTTTATGGAAGCGGGATCTAAAGTTTATCAGCGGATTGCTTCTGAAGACACCTATCTTTTTCAGACATTTGATGCATCACAATTTACGGATATTGAACTTCAAGATGCTTTAGAACAATTTGGCCATATTCCATATAATCTGCAAAAAGGCCCTTTGTTTCGTGTTGGCGTTTTTTCCAAAAAGGATGATGAACACTATATCGTAATTGGCATGCATCATATTACTTGTGATGCAGGTTCCTTTGAAACCATATTCAAAGAATTACAATTTTTTTATGAATGTGCTCGACAAAATATAGCCCCAGATATAAGCGCAACAAGTTCCTACAATAGCTTTGTAAAATGGGAGCAACAGTGGTTGAAGTCAGATTCTGCTCTTAAAGCTCGCGCTTTTTGGAAACAGCAACTAGCTATTTCCCCGCCACGTATAGACTTGAAAAAAATTGCTAAGGCTGGTGATGAGGTGAATGATTTTATTCCCGCACGCGCAAATAATTTTAACTTTGATGGCGGTGAGCATTTCTATAAGTTTGATCAAGAGCTGACTAAAAAGCTTAAAAATTTTGCAAAAAATGAAAAAGTTACCTTATATAACGTCCTTCTATCTGTGTATTTTCTCCTGCTGCACAAGTTGACAAACATAGATGACATTGCCGTTGGCTCTTATGCCAACCTAAGGCATCAACATGAGTTCGAAAACCAAGTTGGATACTACCTAAATACGATCGTTCTGAGAGCTGGTGTCTCGCCTGATCAGAACTTTAGAGAGTTTTTGCACCAGACCAAACACACTGTAATCCAAGCTCTATCTCATCAATATTACCCCTTTGTGTTATTGGCAGAAGAACTAAATCCCCAACGAGAAGTAGGTCGTCAGTTGTGGTTTGACCATATATTTAATTGGACCACAGGTGATAGCTATGAAATGAGCAATTCATTCTTTATGGATCTCTCTTCTCCTGAAAAAGCCGCTCAATCCCTACCTATGCAACCTTGGAAGATCAAGCGTCGAACGGCACCCTTTGATCTGGCATTAAACATGGGGGAAGTTAACAATGAGATTGTTAGCTCAATATTATATAATTCCTCATTATTTAACGACGAATCGGTTGCTAACTTCATGCATAGGTACAAGCTGTTTTTGCAGCAGATAGCAGAAAACCCCGATCAATTCATCAAAGATTTGTCCCTTATAGACTCAGAAGAAGCAAAGATTATTCTGGGCGACTGGACTGATAATGCTTCTGCGTATGATAAGCAATTGACCATGCATGAAGCCTTTCTTAAGCAAGCAGAAATGAGTCCTGATTCTGTAGCTGTGATTTGGAAAGACCAAGCTCATACATATGCTCAATTGGACCACTTTTCCATGCAGGTTGCACAAGCTCTGACGGATTCTGGTGTCCGAGAAGGTATGAGTGTTGGTATATGCATTGAGCGATCGCCTAACTTGATTGTTGGCCTATTAGCGATACTGCGCATTGGTGCTAACTATGTGCCATTGGATCCATCGTATCCCAATAAGCGAAATGACTATATGTTGCAAGACAGCGAAGCTGTGCTGCTTCTCAGTTCCTCAGAAGTTCAAGAGACTTATTCACCTAAGAATATAAAAACAATCTTGTTGAACAAAGATAACACAACAACGATTTTACATGAAGATCAGGCCATTGATCCTCAGAAAATAAAAAATAATAATACAGCCTATCTCATTTATACCTCCGGCTCCACAGGGGATCCTAAGGGGGCCAAGATCAGTCATCAAAACTGTTCCGCTTTATTTCACTGGGCAGATCTAACTTTTTGTCATGAAGAAATCAACACAGTTTTAGCGTCCACTTCTATTTGTTTTGACATCTCCGTATTTGAAATCTTCTATCCACTGTGTCGAGGCGGAAGTATCGTTCTTATTCAAGATTTATTGCATCTTCCTGAGGACGAAAATAAAGAACGGATCTCGCTGATCAATACGGTGCCTTCAGTCATTGCGACTCTCCTCGATTATGATGGGTTGCCTTCAAATGTAAATGTTATCACCTTGGTCGGTGAACCGTTGCGACGCTCGCTGGTAGATAAGCTGTATGCCTGTGAGAATGTTAAAAAGGTTTATAATTTATACGGACCCACTGAGGATACCGTATTTTCAACCTCTCTTTTGGTGCCCCGCAATGAAACTAAGGAGCCTAGCATTGGCAGGGCCATTCCCAATACGCATACCTATATTCTTGATAAAGACCTGAACCCCCTGCCACCCTATATACCAGGTGAACTTTATTTAGGCGGAGATGGCGTTTCTTTAGGCTATCATAGTAGAGAAACCCTCAACAAAGAACGATTCCTAGAAGACCCATTTCGCATGGGTAGTCATCAAAAGGTTTATCGTACCGGTGACATAGCTTTCTATTGCCCTAACGGTGATATTGAATTCTTAGGAAGATCTGATAATCAAGTGAAGATCAGGGGGTATCGTGTCGAGCTTGGAGAGATAGAAAATGCTTTAAACCAGCTCGAAAACATTTCCGAGGCAATCGTAAGTGCTATTAACGTGGACGACCGATCTGAAAAAGAACTCGTAGCCTATTTAGTGAGTGATTCAATTGAGTTTTTCGGCGAGGCCTGTCGGTTCGACTCAGCGTTGCAGAAAAAAATTTCTATTGAACTCGAAGCGTCTATTCCGAATCACCTCATACCTACTCACTTTATTTTTGTAAAGGAGATGCCCAAAACACTGAATGGTAAGATAGATAGAAAAAAGCTGGAATCAACTATTGCGATTGTCAAACCACAACCTAAAGAAAATGCCGAAGAAGGAATGAACGATACTCAGACAGTGATTGCCAACATCTGGGCCGAGGTTCTAGGAATCGACTCTAGAACCATAGGTGTTTACGATAAGTTTTATGACCTGGGTGGAAGCTCTTTACGATTAGTGCAAATCATCAAGCTGATCCAAGAGAGGCTTAGTAAAAAAGTGTCTATAGCTGATCTATTTAGATTTCAAAATATCTATTCGATTTCTCAATGGCTAGAAGATGGTGAAAATGCCAGTAGTGAGATTTTAAATGCCGGCATCAAAAAGGGTAGCATGAAGCGCATGATCCTGCAGAATAGAACGAAAAGAAAACAAACGGTGGCTTATTAGATGAAGCCTTACCTAATAGTAATAGAGGAAGAGTGACTTGTTTCAAGGCCCATTAATTCAGTCCATAGGGATTTTCATACCAACAGGTAGAGAGTCGAATTTTGATCTGCTAGAACGATTCGACATTACTGAAGAGTTTGTCACGAGAAAAATTGGTGTACAAACCAGAGCAGTAAAGGATAAAGCAGACGACACGAGTGATCTGTGCGTAAAGGCGTTTAATGATCTCATCACAACTGCTGATATTGACTTAAATCAAGTTGGCTTAGTTTGCGTTGTTACCCAAAATCCAGATCAGAAGGTCCCACATACGGCGGCTATTGTTCATCAAAAGCTGGGGTTGGCTAAAACATGCATGACTTTTGATATTTCCCAAGGATGTGCAGGCTATCCCCATGGCTTGTCGATAGTGACTTCCCTCATGCGTGAGCAGGATATTAGAAGCGCGCTATTGTTTACCTGTGACCCTTATTCCAAAATTGTAGACCCTCAGGATAAAAACACCGCCCTGCTTTTTGGAGATGCAGCAACGGTTACTTGGATAACCCAAGGGGAACACACAGCCGGCTATGCCTTGCAGAAAAGTGTTTTTGGAACTCTACCGAATAGCTATTCTTGTCTAACCTGCATCGACCACTTGTACATGAATGGCCGGGAAATTGTGGGAAATGCCTTGAGAGAAGTCCCTGAAAATATTCGCAGCTTACTGAAGTCCTGCAATTTGGAGAGCCGAGATGTCGATCTGTTTGTTCTGCATCAAGCTTCCAGAGTCATGGTGGAAAGTTTAAGGGATATGATGAGGCTTGATGAAGAAAAGACCCCTTATGAAATTATGAATCTGGGGAACACCATATCTTCTTCCATACCCATCGTTTTAAAAAAACACGTTGATATGAGATCCAAGGAAAATTTAGTGCTTGCTGGTTTTGGTGTGGGATTTTCATATGCATCGAGCCTATTGAAATTAGTTAAATAGAAAAGAGGAGAATTAAAATTATGATTACATGCGAAGATATCGTTAGCGCATTAAAAAATAAGATTACAAATGCATCAGTTGATTTGACCACTGTAAAATATGATCAACCTTTGCGTCTGCAAGGAATTGACTCGTTAGATGTTTCATTGCTCCTCTTCGCATTGGAGGAAAAATATTCTATTTCTATTCCTACGAGCAAGATAGGGGAATTGTTAAGCATTGATGATTTCTGCAGCTATATCAATGATGCTCTAAAGAGTCAGGCATCCTAGCAGATTTCAGAAATAAGGTAATTCATCCAGAAAAAGATGCCGAAGAAGGACAAGTAGTTTGATGATTAAGACTGAAGCTTGGGTAATAAAGAAAAAGGGTACGGATGCCAGCCAGAACTTGCTGGTGCTTGAAGAATTTAGTTTTCAAGACATATCCGATGAAGAAATGTTGGTTGAGCCATTGTTTGGCTGTTGGGAAGGGAATATGGAGCATGCCTTAAATCGCAGTCCATTAGATCTATGCATTACACGTAACGAAGATCGAGTCGTGATAGGCAATGCTGGCGTTGTTCGTGTTCTCGAGGTCGGCAAATCCATCAAAGAAATTTCTGTGGGGGATGTTGGTATATTGTTTTGCAATGGAGTACCTGACCAACATGGTTATCCAACATTGATATTCGGTTATGATGCACCTAATACGATTGGTGTTTTATCAAAGAAGACCAAGTTAAAAAGACATCAATTCATACCCATCCCTTCAGAGTCAAAAGCATCTCTACCTCAATGGGCGGCCTTTTCACTGAGGTATGTAACGGCATGGGCCAATTGGAGGGTGGCATTTAAAAGTTGGCGCTTGCAAAACGAGGAAATGGACCTCGGATCTGCTTATGCCGCGGGTTGGGGAGGGGGTGTATCATTGGCCGAATTGGAGCTGGCAAGAAATTACGGCTTCAACGCTATCATGATCTCTTCCAGGTCAGATCGATTGTTCTTAATTTCTGATAAACACATTCAAAGCCTCGACCGTCGTTCGTTTAGCAAAGACAGTTATGAAGCAGACTTCATTAATAATATCATGAATCGCACCAATGGCAATGGAGTCAATATTTTTGTGGATAATATCGGTGCTAATTTCCAAGCCATCTTGAAGTGCCTTGCACGCCAAGGTGTGATCACCACCTCAGGATGGAGATCTAATATGATATTTCCCGTGATTCGATCTGCTGAGTGTATCAACAGACATACCCATATTTTTACCCATTACGCTCGTTATCAAGAAGGGCTGGATGCGGTGAATTATGCTGAAGCAAATGACTGGTTTCCCACCCTCACCGAAAAGGTCTATAGCTGGAACGAGTTGCCACAACTGGCAGAGGCTTATTCTAAAGGGGAGCTGCAAGATTATTTTCCAATTTTTAAGGTTAATTGAAGGGGAAGTTGAAAATGTCAGACAAAATGAAGACAGAGTTCGATAGTGATATAAATATGCAAGACATTGCTATCATTGGCATTTCTTGTCGGTTTCCTGAGGCGCCCAACAAGGAGGCCTTCTGGAGCAACCTGATTAATGATCGTGAATGTATAACTTTTTTAACAGATGAACAAATCCAATGTGATCGCCACTTGATTACGAACCCTGCCTATGTACCGGCTAGTGGCATCATTGATCAATATGATCATTTCGATGCAGAACTATTTGGCATCTCAGAGCGTACAGCAGCCCTTATGACACCTGAGCATCGAGTATTTTTTGAATCCGCATGGGATGTGATGATGGATGCAGGGTATGATGCGTCTTCTTTTTCAGGAGATGTGGCAGTTTATGGAGCTTGTAATACCCAAAGCATTGCAACTTACAGCCCTCCCCCTGATTGGATTACGGCTAGTGATGCCGTATTAGAAGAGAGCCAAGCTTGGCTTCCGGACGCGTTAGCACCCTACACTCTATATCACTTGGGCTTGACGGGTGAGTCTATGACTATTAATGCACTTTGTGCAGGCTTCCATTCTGCGGTGCATTTTGCATGCCAGTCTTTGCTCCTAAATCAGGTGGAAATGGCTATTGCTGGCGGTGTCATGATCAGACTGCCTCACATGCGAGGATATTTATGGGAAAAAGACAAGCCCTTATCCCGTGATGGTCACAGCAGGCCATTTGATGCCAAGGCAACAGGAGGGGCGCTTGCAAGTGGTGTTGCGACTCTTTTGCTTAAGCCCCTTTCAGCAGCGATCGCAGATAGGGATAACATTTATTCCGTCATTAAAGGGACAGCCATTAATAACAATGGCGCTAAATCCATGGGCTTTGGTGTCTATCATTTGGATAGATTGGCTGCCTGTATAGCTTCTTCTCTGGCGGCCGCTGAGGTTTCACCTAACACGATTTCCATGGTAGAAGCAGTTGGGGCTTCAATGTTGGTTTCTGATGCGGTTGAATTCAATGCGACTAAGCTAGCGTTTGGTACTAAAGAAACCAATTATTGCTCGCTTGGTGCGGTCAAGGGTAACTTGGGCCATGCCGGAGTTGCCGCTGGGGGGGCTAGCGCGATTAAAGCAATTCTATCAATCTATAATGGAATAATCCCCAAAAGCTTAAACTTTGACGAACCTAATCCCAATATCGATTTCGCGTCTTCTCCCTTTTATATGCAACAAGAGACAAGCCTGTGGAAGAGCAACTGTGGCATTCGCAGGGCCAGTGTGAATGCGTTAGGCGGCGCTGGATATAATGCCAACATGATACTAGAGCAGGCACCAAACAGGCCCTCACGAGAACCCTATAATAACCAACCTGTGCTAGTCCTTGTTTCTGCACATAATGCCAACTCATTAAAAAAACAGCTAGAAAAGCTTTACGAATGGACCTTAACAAATCCCTCCGCACGTTTGGATGATGTCGCATATACTCTTCATGTGGGCAGAAAAGAAATGAAATATCGTTGGGCTATAGTAATCTCTTCCTTATCTGAGTTATCAGAACAATTATTAAAGGCCTACAAAGAACAGAGCTTTGGCTTGCCAAGAGATTCGGAGAAGGTCTTTAATGATAGCTTAATGTGTTTAAAAGATGGAAAGCTGGTATTTAAAGATGCTTCGAGTCTTGCATCTCGTGGACACCTCTCTGAATTGGCTAATGCTTGGATGTCAGGCCATTCTATTTCGCGCGGGGCTTTCTACAGAGATCGGGAGGTATATCGTATCCCCTTGCCTGCTTACTCCTTTACAAGACAAAGATATGTAAGGGAATATTATCGATGAACGAAGGAGAGTTATAATGTATGCAGTAATCTACCGAGGATCGATTCATCCTGAACTTGAACAAAAGTATCTGGCCCTCTGGCGCCAATTAACAGAATATTCTATATCAAATAGAGGCGCGGTAGGTTCTTGCCTCCATAAGACGGAGCAGGGCGAGTATATTGCTTATACCAGGTGGCCTGACAAGCAAACTCGAGATGATTGCTGGGGGTCAGGGGCAAATTTGGATGCTGATCCAGAAATTGTTCTTGCGATTGAAGAATTTAAAAAGTGCGTCGATAGGACAAAGCCATTTGAAGAAATCAGTATGAACATGGCGCAAGATCTTTTGGATGCCAGGTGAGGGGGCCCCTTCAGATACGATGCATCGGTTAGCTCTTAAGAAAGAGCACCAAAATCAGCCCAAATCTTCTTACGTTGAAAAGGATAAGTGGGCAATATTTGCTTAGAAGGGCTTAGACTTTTATATAGCTTGTCCCACCTAATTTTTTTGCCTTTGAGATGTAAGAAAGTCAGGTTGCTTAAGAAGGTTGTCCGGCTATCCTTTTCTGTGGCAATTAAATGTATCAAGTTCATACCTTCCTCATATAGCGCCGAGAAATCGACATTTTCGTCAAAAACAAATAGCGCATAAGTATTTTTCTTTTCAAGTAAGCAGGATATGTCCTTCCTTGCAATAGGGCTGCCAGGTCCACTCCACCAATCCCTATGACCTAATAATTCTTCCGTCGAGAGAGTGTTTCCTGACTTGGCACTTATAATTTGCATAGCTGATTCGGAGGGCTTTATTTGGTTCAGAATTCTCTGGGCTGTATCGAATATATCATCACTTGTCTGTTTTGAATCCAGAGCACATACTAGATCCAGGGCTTCCTCCAGAGCCCATTGCTCAGAAAGGCAAGCGGCGACATATTCTCCTATGCCTTCAGCGAGAAGAAGGTCAGGTTTTAGGCCATACTCAATCCATAGCTTGCATGTGAGATACTCAACCATGTAGGTCAACAATCCATCATTATTGTTTTGACGCAGGTGGGTTGATCCACCATCTAGAAGATGTCTGAGCGAAGAACCAGTCCTTTGTTGTATTAATGGATCCAATTGATCAAAAATGACTCTAAAGC
>JAGOMX010000039.1 GCA_017993335.1 Alphaproteobacteria bacterium
TAAAAGTTTTGAAACTTATTTGTATAGGGTATCTAAGATGCTCATTACCGCGGGGGTTATTGCTTATCTTACCGGAAACATCATAGAATATTATGACTATACGCACAGCTATCTAGCAAATTTTGGATGGAACTATAATCAAAGTGTAGAATTACTGCAGCGTACGTATCTGGATAACTATATTTCTTATGTTTCCATTCTCTCCAAATACCTCTATGAAAATGGCTTCAACCCTTTAGATAATGGACAGTGCCCGGTTTATTTCTTGCCACAGGTTTTTAAGAATTATACAGATTTATTTGTCCGCTATGGCTTGATGCGTCCTAACGACTGGCAATATCGTAATGGAACCTTAGTCTATCCTTATCTTTATAATGGTTGCGACTGGATTTTTACTGTCCTGAAAAATTCTGATATTTTTAAGGCCGACACCTTGATTCATATTTTTTATCCTAAACTGATAGGCGCGAAATTAGCTCGTGCACAAACAAATTTCGTTTTTCTACCAGCCGGGTCTTGGTTGCCTTCGATAATTTCTCCGGCTGTGTTAACGATGTATGTCTTTTATATGCTATTTGTGGCGATTTGGTAGGGTAATTTGTATGATAAAAAAAGGGAGAGGATGAACCTCTCCCTCGTGCGTAAAGAATATCCTTATTTTTTCTTATGATCTGCAAGAATTAAATCTGCACCTTTTGCGGCAATCGCGTAAGTGGGTGCATTCGTGTTTCCGTTAATAATTGTCGGCATAACGGAGGCATCGATGACACGTAAGCCTTCAATTCCACGAACCTTAAGTTGGGGATCAACAACCGACATTTCATCTGTTCCCATTTTACAGGATCCTGCTGGATGGAAAACGTTCGAGACGACTTTTTTCAAAAACTCAACAATTTGCTCATCGGTTTTTGCATTTGGGCCGGGAAGAAGTTCTTGTTCAACAAGGTCTTTAAAGACATCCTGAGACATGATTTTACGGGCGAGTTTTACACCTTCAATCATAGTTTGGAGATCGTGGTTTGGTTCTTCTCCCTCTACTTTTTCGAAGTAATCATATTTTATTACAGGGCGGCGTAATGGATCCGTTCCCCTTAACGTGATGGTTCCTCTAGAGTGAGACCTTACCAGTGTCGGGCAAACTAGCATAACACCTTTAAATCCAGTCCATGGATTCCCAGCGATGAAATGGAATTGTAAATCCGACATGATGTCTTTTTGATTGATTTTTGTGAAAAGACCGGCCTCTACACCACTGGAAGCAAAAGGACCTGATCTGTTCTGATCCCATTTTTTAAATGCCTCTGGATCATCGCCCAAAAGCACAGGTTTTTTTGCTTTATAAACCGTACATGCAATCGGATGGTCTTGCATGTTTTCACCCACACCAGGTAAGTCTTTTACAACGGGTATTTGATACATGCCTAGATGTTTTGCAGGACCTACACCAGAAAGCATCAATATTTGTGGTGACTGAATGGCGCCAGCACTTAAGATGACTTCCTTGTTTGTGTTTACGGTTTGTTTTTTGTCATCCTTGAGGTATTCAACGCCTGTGCATTTATTCCCTTCAATCACTAGTTTTGTCACATGAGCCCCTGTCATGATCGTAAGATTCTTACGACTTTTAACGGGATTCAAAAACGCCACGGAGCCCGAATGTCTTTCGCCATTTTTAATGTTCATTTGGTATAGGAAAGAACCTTCTTGCTTTTCACCGTTATAGTCCTTATTTTCGGGAATGCCTGCTGCAACAGCCGCCTTAACGAAAGTGGTAGATGTGATATTTGGCTCCACATCCTTCACATTTAAAGGCCCGCCAACACCATGATAATCATTGGCGCCTCTTTCATTGTTTTCCATGCCTTTAAAGTAGGGGAGCATATCTTTGTAAGACCAACCCTCGAGTTTCCACTCGTCCCAAGATTCTTTTGCGCCTCTCACATAGAGCATTGCATTCATAGAGGAAGACCCGCCTAACATTTTGCCTCTTGGAATATCATCCATTCGGTTGTTGATGCCTGGTTCAGGTTCCGTATAGAAAGCCCAATCCACATCGTAAGTGTTTACAAGCCTTGGCCAGAAAGCCGGGACTTTTGCTTCTAAACGTGTATCTTCAGGGCCTGCCTCGATAAGCAAAACACTGTTTTTTGAGTCTTCTGACAATTTGTTGGCTAAAACGGATCCAGCCGAGCCAGAACCAACAATAATGAAATCATATGCCTTTGCATTGGGTTCTGCCGCATGTCCTGCAGAGGAACTCGCCAAACCAAAAACGGAAAGCGTAAGAAGGGGGAGTATTTTTTTATATTTTAGATGCATTGTTTTACCTTATTATTATTTTTAACAATGTAATTATAATTGTTTTTTTTTTTGATTACCAATAAAAAATCCCCACCTGTATAGATGCAGGCGGGGTATAATTAAGTCTTTATTTATATGAGCCTTTTCCTTGTCTAGCTATCAGGGTGAATTCTGGGAAGTTCCAGACTTTACCTGAATTGATCTCTTTTAAGGTAACGTTTATGGTCGCAACGCCATTTGTTCTGATTTCCATCGTTCCCGATAGAATTGCGTTATCTAGAATTTCGTCCGCATCGGACATGGGTTCATCGACTATATATGTCTTCCATTGATCTAAACGTTTTCCGGTTATATCAATGCCAGCTCTTACAATGCATACGGACCGATTGGGTTGCAGCACTTGCATATCAAAAAAGAGGAACTTACCATCGCGTGTAACTGTTTGTTTACCCCCAACGATTGGGCCTGCATCACACTGTTCGTTCAATTGGGCTGTGGCTGTTTGCGTTAACGAAATTGCTCCTAAAAAAGCGGCTAACAACAACATTTTTATTTTCATTCTATTCTCCTAAAAAAGTAATCTTACCCTTATAGGGTGGCATAAAATTATGAAATAATAGTTAAATTCTAATGTTTGTGTTATACCAATCTATAATTAAGTATACAGACAGAGGCTGTCTTAAATCTCCTCAACCATCGTCTGTCATACCTGCGCAGGCAGGTATCCAGCGCAACATGTGCCTCGAAGAGGCTCAATATTTCCTTGCTTCTGTGGCATTGAAATAAAGGGAGAGCTGCGTTGCAGCACTTTGTTGCGCTGGATTCCCGCCTTCGCGGGAATGACAGGCGGCGAGGGTAAGATTTATCATATTTTCTGGAATTTGTGTTGCTTTGCTGCATTGTTTTTTAAAAAGTGAATAGAGGTTTATATGCGCAGAATAGTTACTTTATGTTTTTTGCTGGTTATTGGTTTTAATGATTATGCTTATGCTAGCCATGAGCCTGTGGAACATTCACGCGTCCTCTCCTTGCGAATACTAAGTGGGCGACGCCTTGCTAAAATGATTGTTAAGGAAGAGAAAGAAGGGAAATATGACACACTCGCACGTGTAGAGTCTTATTATGATCCCAGGAGTGAAGAAAACAGACTTTTTTTGTCCGACCATATATTTTTTGATCGTCTTCGGGTCGAAACAGATACGATAAATCCTCGTTTTATGCCTTATTTAAAAAACATAAGTTTTGGTGAATCTTTTCTGATGGACCATATGGAGGTTGTTCTGTCTTTACATATGTGCTCTTCACTACGAAGACTCGATGTAAGAAGGAATTTTTTAGCAGGGAAAATCGTGCATCTTTCGGGGCTTACCAATTTAACAGATCTAGATGTAGGCTCTAATAGTTTAAAAAAACAGGTAAAATATCTCGCCCCACTAACCAATTTAACAAAACTTGATGTGAGTACGAATCCGATAGGAAAAAATGCAGCCCATCTTTCCGGATTAAGACGCTTAACAGTCCTATCTGCAGACCATTGTAGTTTGCGAGAGGATGTCGCACATTTTTCGAGATTAACAAATTTAACTTGGTTAAACGTGGAGGGTAATTATATTGGAGGACATGAATCCTGTCTTAAGGTGCTGACGAACTTAACATACCTTAATATATCCAACAATAAGATATCAGAAGGGTTTCAGCATTTGACAACACTAGTAAATCTGCACACTCTCATTAATCGATCCAATGAGCTAGATCAACATATATCTGTTCTTACGAATTTAAAAGTCCTGGTATTAGGTTATTATCCTATAGCAGAGAAAACCGAATTTTTATCCACTCTGACTAATTTAACCTCTCTGTACATGGCAAGATGTTATGTCGGTATGCATGCAAGGCACCTATCCAGATTAACGAACCTAAAAAAATTAGAAATACCCTTCAATGAATTAGGAGAAAATGTTCAATATTTATCTACGCTGACAAATTTAGAATATCTAGGCCTGGATGGGAATGGAATAGGTGGCTATGCTCATGTACCACTAGCTTTGCCTAAACTGCGGTATCTGTATCTAAGGTACGACCCCCTATTCCTGCAGGACGAACTTGAAATTAAAAAGCTTATCGCGCGGGGTGTTCGCGTCTATAGCTTCAGGATCTACGCATGAAAAATACACAAAAAATGTCACCAGCACCTGTCATACCTGCGCAGGCAGGTATCCAGCGAAAACTATGTGTTGCGAAGCAACTCTTTATTTATTGATGTAAAGAAAGTTATAAGGAACCTCTTCGAGGCGCTTGTTGTGCTGGATACCTGCCTTCGCAGGTATGACAGGTGCGGATGGTGGCGGCTCCCTTAAATTTTTCATGAGTAGGCCCTGTCTATTGACGCCCCTACATCACCAAAGAAACAGGTTTAGAGATAAAATCTTTAAACACGGCTAGGAATTCTGCGCCGACGGCTCCGTCTACGACGCGGTGGTCGACGGATAGGGTGCAGTTCATAACATTCCCAATTGTGATTTGTCCATCTCTTACAATTGGTTTTTGTTCCGCAGAACCTACGGCCAGGATGCAGCCTTGTGGTGGGTTGATAATGGCGCCAAAGTGTTGAATGCCAAACATCCCTAAGTTGGACAGGCTGAACGTGCCGCCTTGGAATTCTTGGGGGATTAATTTCCCATCTCGTGCCTTAGCAAAAAGTGTTTTGGCTTCTCGTGAGATATCGACAACGCTTTTTTGATTGGCATCACGGATGATGGGTGTAATTAAGCCATTGGGTGTGGCAACAGCTACCGAGATATCCGCAGACTTGTACAGGCGTATATGATCGTCCGCCCATGAAGCATTGGCTTCAGGGACCTTCATCAACGATAGCGCACAAGCTTTTAGAATTAAATCATTCACACTAATTAGCTTTTCACCCAAACTATCGTTGATATCCTGGCGAAGGCTTAAAATTTTAGAAACTTCACACTCAATCGTCAGATAGAAATGGGGGACATTTTGCTTGGCTTCGGTTAAGCGTTTGGCGGTTATCTTTTTAATATTGCTTACCTTAATGGATTCAAAGGCTGGCATCTCGCCCAAGGGACGATTGGAAACAAAAGCCCGTGGCTTTGAAAGGCCGGGAGTCGCATTTTCTACATCCGCTTTGACAATACGGCCTTTAGGCCCCGAGCCGGATACTTGCGATAAATCTATGCCGGATTGTTCCGCAATACGTCGGGCTAAGGGGCTGGCTACCACACGGCTAGACGAAGAAGGGGCAGGGGAGAACACAGCCGGCGCAGCCACTACGGCTACAGGCTCTGCCACCGGGGCGGAAACGGTTGTTTCTTTAGCCACTGGCGTTGATTCTATTTTATACTCTGCTAAAGCAGAAGGATCTTCGCCTTCCTCAAGGATTAGACCAATCAGTGCGTTTACCTGAACGTTTTCTGTACCCTCTGGGACAACAATTTTGCCCAAAACACCTTCATCCACGGCTTCCACTTCCATGGTCGCCTTGTCGGTTTCAATTTCCGCCAGCACTTGTCCGGATTTTATAATATCCCCTTCTTTTTTGTGCCATTTAACAAGGTTTCCCTCGCTCATGGTTGGGGAGAGAGCTGGCATTAGAATTTGAACAGGCATATTAACGGGCTCCTGGTTGATTTTTATAGGTAACGTTTAAGGCGGCTTCCACAATTTGATCCGTCTGCGGAATGGTTAAGGAAACAAGATTTGCTGCATAGGGCATCGGCACGTCGGCTCCCGTAACGCGGGCTACAGGTGCATCCAAGTCATCAAAGGCTTCTTCCATGACGATGGCAATAATTTCAGAACAAACGCCAGCAAAGGTCCAGCCTTCTTCTACGCAAACCAATCGATTGGTTTTACGTAAAGAGCGCAAGATGGTTTCCTTATCTAACGGACGAATTGTACGTAAATCAATGACTTCTGCTTGAATGCCTTTTTCAGCCAGCTTGTCGGCGGCCGCTAAACATTTTCCAACCATAAAGGAAAAGCCAACAATCGTCACATCACTGCCTTCACGAACAACGGCAGCCTTGCCTAACTCAACGATCTCTGGTGCGTTATCTGGAACGACAAAGGACTCGCCATACATCATTTCATTTTCCAGAAAAACGACCGGATTCGGGTCTCTTATAGCGGCCTTTAACAAACCTTTGGCAGAAATTGCATCATAAGGAGAAACGACTTTTAAGCCCGGACAATGGGCATACCAACTGGCAAAACATTGAGAATGCTGAGCCCCCACACGCATAGCGGCGCCGTTTGGGCCTCTAAAAACAATCGGGCAGGAAATCTGACCGCCCGACATATACAATGTCTTGGCTGCGGAGTTAATGATTTGGTCAATAGCCTGCATCGCGAAGTTAAAGGTCATAAATTCAATAATGGGGTTTAATCCCATAAAGGCAGCGCCCACACCTAATCCCGCAAAACCATGTTCGGTGATAGGGCTATCGATGACACGTTCTGGTCCGAATTCATCCAGCAACCCTTGCGTGACTTTATAGGCGCCGTTGTATTCAGCAACTTCTTCGCCCATGACGAAAACTTTTGGATTACTGCGCATTTCTTCAGCCATCGCATCGCGTAAGGCTTCACGTACGGTAATTGTGTTACTCATATTTTTTAGCCTCTTATATGCTAATATCGGTAAATAGTTCTGACGGATCTGGTTCTGGACTTGCATCCGAGAATTCTACCGACCGATTTACGATCTCTTTTATTTCCTTATCAATCTTTTTCAAATCGTCTTCGCCTACTTTTTTATCTTGTAAAATGTTCAACAAATGCTGAATGGGATCCGCGGCGTCTCTTACGGAATCGACTTCTTCTTTGGAACGATATCGAGCCGGATCCGACATCGAGTGACCACGATAACGATAAGTCTTCATCTCTAGAATGATCGGACCATTTCCATCCCGCACATACGCCACAGCCATTTCAGCCGCAGCCTTTACCGCCAAAACATCCATACCATCCACCACATGACCAGGAATACCAAAAGGACTGCCGCGGTTATAGAGCTGATCTGAATTGGCCGCATGGCGCTCGATAGATGTTCCCATGCTGTACTTGTTGTTTTCTAAGACATAAATGACTGGTAATTTCCACAAGGCCGCCATGTTGAAGGATTCATAGACTTGTCCTTGGTTGCCCGCGCCATCTCCATAATAGGTGACGCTGACAGCGTTTGTTTTGTTGTATTTGTGCGCAAAACCAATGCCCGTACCTAAAGACACGTTGGCACCAACGATACCATGCCCACCAAAAAAGTTTTTTTCTTTCGAGAACATATGCATCGAGCCACCCTTACCTTTAGAGTAACCGGTTGCCTTGCCCATAAGCTCTGCCATAACGCCATTGGCATCCATACCGCAGGCCAACATATGACCATGATCACGATAGGCTGTAATTACCGTATCCTTTTCGCTTAAGGCGGACTGCATACCCACAACGACAGCTTCTTGACCAATGTATAGATGACAAAAACCTGCAATTTTACCCATGCCATAAACTTGTCCAGATTTTTCTTCAAATCGACGGATTAACAGCATATCCTTGTAATATTTCAAGAGCTCTTCCAAGGGAACAGATTTGGGATCGATGTTCCGAATAGAATAAGCCTTGTTTGTTCTTTCCTTATGATCGCGCGCTTTCAATGTCGCTTCTCCTTGGTGTTTTTACTCAACAACCGGCATTGCCAGAAGGTATGTACTCTTTATAGACATTTTTTATCGCTTTGTAAAAAACATTATGAAAAGCCATTGTCTAGATGTGATTGGCTTGCTCGTATTGATAGACGACGGGTTGAAAATTCATTTTGTGATGATGGAGGCGCGCAACCCATAAAGCATTGATCAGCATTAACTGCCCAGCAAATCCATTGTTCCATGGAGATAAATCTCCTTTTAATAGATTCACATGTTCCACAAACTCATGAAGCAAAAAAGGGTGGGCTGTTTTTTCAGACTGTTGATAAAAATTCCACACCGCCGATAACCACTTGATCGTTTGGGGATCATGGTTTGTGCACGTACGGGTATTATAGCGTATGCAATAGGCTATGCGGTCCAATATTTCAGCGTTACTTTTGTCGTGAAAATGATGTGTCGTTAGATGTTTTTTTAAATCGTCGACAATGATTCTGGCGCCCCAAATATCTGTTAGGCCATATACCTCATTGGCTTTCTCGATCGTTGGTGCAAACGTCTCCATGTTGGAGAGAAGCTCTTTTTCATGTTTTCCCGTTTGATTTAAAGCAATCTGTTGAGGCAGGAATGCAGCCATCACCCGCATCTTTCCATCGAAATTTTCTTGTCCGTCACTGGCAACCGAATAGGTTGCAAACAGTGAGGCAAAAAAGATGTAAAGAATAAGTTTCGGCATAAGGTCCTCCTTTTTAGATTCACAACAGAATCTCAGGAAAAACTTACGAAATAGTTAAAAGAGGTAAATGGGGAAAAGTGGTGGGCCCGGCAGGACTCGAACCTGCGACGCCTCCGTTATGAGCGGAGTGTTCTAACCAACTGAACTACAGGCCCACTTTCCTTCAACATAATGATTTCCTCCGCCCGGTCAAGTGCAATTTCATCAGGAATGTAAAAAATATCGGAATTTATTCTTCACTGGATGAAAAATCATCCCCACAAAGGCTCTAGTAATTTCGTTTTAAATTCGATAGTTTAGCCCTATAAAAAAATAAATATTGAGGGGATGTTATGAAGATTTTAAAGCCTTTTGCACTTGCGTCGTTGGCGTATTTTTTGTCCGGATGCGATGAGGCTAGGCGTACAGATGTGCATGACCCTCAATTGAAATACACAAAAAAAGAATACGAAGAAAAGCTATCGGCTGAACCCTCGGAGCCACAGGTAGCTCCGGCTTACTATAAGCCCGTATCGTCCAAGGCTATATCCCCTGAATTTAATAGCTTGATTAGCTTATCGGTGAACAATAAGGTCCCCCTCCATACGGTATTTATGGAACTATCACGGCAGGCGAAAATTAATATTTCTATGTCTCCGCAGATTACAGGAGCCGTTTATTTTCAAGCTCATCAACAACCAGCGATCGAAGTGATCCGTGAAATTTGTCGTATGGCGGGCCTGCGGTATAGTGTGGATAACAATACATTGCGCATTGAACCGGATAGCCGGCATATGAAAACGTATAATTTGCAGTTCCTGGCCCTAACAAGAGAAAAAAAGAACCGAATTTCCATGACAACCGATGTCTTTACCGGTATAGAGGGCGGTTTACGTGATTTTGATAATGGTTCAAGCACGTTGATTTCTGGTGATTCTAAAATTGATTTTTGGGATGAGTTTGAAGCCAATTTAGCTCAAATGCTGAATCCTCAGGATGAGGAGGGCGGGGCAACCTATACGATTCACCGTCAAGCCGGACTGGTTAATGTCATGGGAACACAGCGCCAGCAAGAAGAAGTGGAATCCTACATCAAGGATTTGCTCTATAGCTCGCAATTGCAAGTGATTATTGAGGCAAAAATTGTGGAAGTCAATTTAGGTGACGAGTTCCAAAGTGGCATTAACTGGAATGCCTTAAAAGGTGACTTTTTGCTTCAGGCTCCCTTGGGTCCGCTGGCTGTGCCGGGTGTTTTTAATGCCAATACGGCGCCGGCGAAAGACGTCTTTACCATCGGGGCACAAGGGCAGAGCCTTTCAAGTCTTGCCAGTGTCTTAAGCAAATTTGGTACGGTGCGCACGTTATCCAGCCCGCGGGTGACGGTTCTGAATAATCATACATCCGTTTTAAAGGTTGCGACCAATCGAGTATTTTTTAAACTGAACTATTACCGGGATATCCCTATGGATGGCAACCCTGGTTATGAACGTGCCTCTAGCCAAATTCAAACTGTGCCGATAGGTCTTGTGATGGTTGTCCAGCCCTCTATTGATGTGGAAACCGGTCGCATCACGATGACCTTAAGGCCGACCATCTCTCGTGTAATTTCAGAAAAAGAAGACCCGGCCGTGGCGATTCTATCGCAAAACACCCAAGTTTCAAAAGTCCCGGAAGTGCAAGTAAGGGAATTAGATTCAGTTTTGCAAATGGAGTCAGGAGATACCATCGTCATGGGTGGTTTAATGGAAGATCGATCCGATGATAGCCACAGTGGTATTCCAGAAATGAAGGATATACCTGTCCTGGGATCCTTATTCGGTGGGCGCAAACAAGACCGGCAGATGTCTGAACTGGTGATCTTTATCCGAGCAACAGTTCAGCAAGAACCACAAATCGCCGAAGCCGATAAAAAGGTCTATAAAAACTTTACCCAAGATCCACGACCATTAAAGTTTTAATAGACTTGATTTATATGTGATAGATATAGTATAGGATTGATATCTTGTTGTAGGAGGGCGCTTAGCTCAGCGGGAGAGCGCTACGTTGACATCGTAGAGGCCACTGGTTCAATCCCAGTAGCGCCCACCATATACAGCACTCTCAACATAGGCAGGCAAAATACGTATGGCTAAAGAAGAACTTATTGAATTTGCGGGTACAGTGACAGAACTGTTACCAAACGCGATGTTCCGGGTGGAACTGGAAAACGGGCACGTTATTTTGGCTCACACGTCTGGACGTATGCGTAAAAATCGTATCCGTGTTTTGGTGGGTGATGCGGTAACTGTAGAAATGACGCCTTATGACTTAACCAAGGGTCGCATTACCTTTCGTCATAAGTAGGCTCTTATGCAAGAACGTTGCCCTATCTGCAAGCTTGCCACCGTTTATGAATTCAGACCCTTTTGTTCGGCACGATGCAAACTTGTGGACTTACAAAAGTGGTTTTCTGAAAGCTATACCATACCTGTAGCGGATGGAGACGAGTCTGATGACGAAGTCTTACAAGAAAATGAAAAAAGTGAAGAAACCCACTAGACAAGTGGATCAAAATTCTTTAAAAACGTATACATAATAAATGCCTGGGTAGCTCAGTCGGTAGAGCAAAGGATTGAAAATCCTTGTGTCGGGGGTTCGATTCCCTTCCCAGGCACCACCCCCTTAAAAAAATAAATTCCCCCGTGACCTTCTTATCAAGATCGATTAAGATGCCTTATAGTCCTTTAGTTAAAGAAAACATGAAAAGATACATCGCTACCTTATGGATTCTCGTCTCTTTGATGATTGTATCCTGTCCTGCATCGGATGAAGAAATAGAAACTTTCGTTCCCGGGACATGGGTTAATAATAATGGGGAGCCACAGAGCTACTTTTATAATGAAGAGGCTTTATTTGTCAGTGGATACCAGATGAATGGGCGTATGGATGAACTGACCCGTAGGCATTCTGCTGTAAAATTGGCTTATTTTTATAACTGCGGCGTTTTGTATTATAAAGACATCCAAGATCTTCAAGGATTTAGGGGACTTACGCATTTAAAAATTGTAGACGGCAGCATAACAGATAGACATTTATTGGCTCTCTCTGAGACTCACATAGCCGCAAACCTCGAGTTTTTATATATCATTGGAAGCTATATAACAGATGAAGGCTTATTGACTCTGGCCGAAAACAACCGTTTCGGGAAGTTAAGAAAGCTCTCATTTTACAATGATTTAACTGTCAGTCGAATAACTATAGATGGCTTAAATAGGCTCGCTGCAACAGATTTCGTCACCAGGCTAGAAAGTTTTTCTGTAACGCTTTATCCCAGCGACAAGGAAATTAATCTTTCTGAAGCTTATTTAAAAAAGCTTTGCCCTAAAACAGCCTCATTTGAAACGTTCTGTAATAAGAAAATCGGGAATTTAGAAAGATATATGGCTTTTGATCCAGAGTTTTTTCGCTACAGATGGCGATTTTTTGAAAACCAATGGTATCTGTGCTGCAATAAAGACCCAAAAACCACAGATCTGTTAATTGAGGCCTCAGATAAATTGCTTAAATACATTGGTGAAACCACAGACGATAACCTATGGATGGATTCAGATTATGAAGATGATCATATGGAATACATTTAGGAAAAAACAGTGCTAGATGCATACGTAAGACCCTATATAGACCCGCCGTTAAAGTGGGGAGCTCAGAAATTATCCGCAACCGGCATCAGTGCAAACATGGCAACGATAGCTGGCTTTGCTTTCGGTGCTATCGCTATGTGGAATATCTCCCAAGGATACTATGGGGTGGGGGCCCTATTTATCCTGATGAACCGGTTAATGGATGGTCTGGATGGGGCGATTGCGGGCATCAGGGGCATAACGGCCTTTGGCGGTTTTTTGGATATTTCTGTAGATTTCATCATCTACGCAGGCATCATATTTGCGTTTGCTTGGGCTAAACCGGAATCGGCTTTATGGGCTGCTTTTTTAATATTTAGCTATATGGGCCCCATGGTAACTTTTCTAGCTTATGCTATATTGGCGGAGAAGAAAGGCATCCAAACCAGCCTTCGTGGAACCAAATCCTTTTTCTATGTAGGTGGCTTATGTGAAGGCACAGAAACAGCTCTTACCATGATTATCCTGTGTTTATATCCGGAATGGCTTCAGGAAATATGTGTGATATACGGCGCATTATGCTGGTTAACCACAGGCGGCCGTATTTTATCCGCTTGGGAACTATCCCAGGCCTAATAAGGTCGGGTGAAGTGATCTGACCTTTTTAAAGGCTACTCGTCTAATAACAAGTTCTCAACATCGGCAAAAACATCGGCAATAATGCGTGTTGATAATTGGCAAAAGCTATGCTATTATTGATTTATACGGTAAAAATAGATCGGCAATTATGACGTATTCCATGGAACCCATGATGCCCGCTGAGGGGGAAAGAGAGCTGGAGGATATCGCTTTTGATTTGTCTACTAAATCTCACATCCTGTCTTCTTCTATAAACCCTATTGTAAAAAATAGTATGGCTCATCTAGTAAAATCAATGAATTGCTATTATAGCAACTTAATTGAAGGGCATAATACTCACCCGAGAGATATTGATAGAGCTCTTAATCAAGATTATGAAACTGTACCTGAAAAACGCAATCTACAGCTTGAGGCTCTCGCCCATATTGAGGTTCAGCAAATTATAGGCGCCTTGCCACCTGAGACATCGTTCGTGAGTCAGGATTTTATTTTGTGGTTGCATCAAGAATTTTGCTCCAGATTGCCGAACGAACTGCTCATCGTTACCAACCCCGTTACGGCCCAATCCATTGTTGTATCTCCTGGAGAGCTTCGCAAATCTGATGTGCAAATCGGCAGGCATATTCCACCCAGAGCTGAAGAGCTCCCTAAATACTTAAATCGATTTTTCCAAGCTTATAAGCCTTCCCAGTATTCAAAAGTGCGTCAGATTATTGCTGTGGCGGCTTCTCACCACAGATTGCTCTGGATCCACCCATTCTATGACGGTAATGGCCGTGTAGCACGCTTGTTTTCTGATGCATTTCTCAGATCTTTGGGTATAGGTAATGATCTATGGTCTATTTCGAGGGGGCTTGCGCGCTCGGTTCAAGACTATAAAAGATTTCTTGCCACAGCTGATAGCCCTCGTTTAAACGATTTCGATGGTAGGGGAAATTTATCGCAAGCAGGCCTGACAGCTTTTTGTTCCTATTTTCTTAAAGCTTGCATTGATCAGGTTGAGTTTATGGATCAGCTATTTGATCTAAAGACTTTTCTCTTCCGTCTTGAAAAACTATGTGAAGAATATCATCTTCAGGGAATACTGTTGCCAGGTTCTTTTCCAATTTTGCGTGAATTATTTTTTGTTGGTGAAATGGAGAGAGGGCGAATTTCATCTATGTCCGGCTATAAGGAAAGACAGTCCAGGTCAATCCTAAATTTGCTGATTAAAGAAGGTCTTGTTACATCGGACACACCCAAAAGCAAAATTAGAATGAACTTTCCTACCAAAATTGTAGATAAGCTTTTTCCTCAGTTATTTCCCGAATAAGGATAACTGTAACATCGGCAATATCTAATGGGGAGTTCTCCCAGACCTAACGTTTGTTTTTATATTTTTTGTATATGACGGGTAATAGGGATAGTATGGCCAAACCGATGAGGGCTGTAACGATCTCTGGGGTTAGAATGCCTTTGGTGGAGATTTCGCTGCCTGAATCAATAATTTGTCCTATTCCTGTACCAAAGCTGGATAGCACGTAAGTGCCTGGAACAATGCCAATGGCTGTGGCAAGGATGTACACGCGTGTTGAGACACCTAATAGGCCTGGGACGAGATTGACAACAAAAAAAGGAAATAGGGGAACCAGGCGCAAGATTAAAAGATAGCTAAAGGCGTTTTCTTGAAAGCCTGCGGACATTTTTTTAAGCCAGGGCCCTGCTCGAGCTTTTAAGGGTTTGCCGAATGTGGTTTGCACTAAAAAGAAAATTCCAGTGGCACCTAAAGTTGCAGCTGTAACGGCTAAACCCATCCCCCAGAGAGCCCCAAAAAGAAAACCACCTGTAATCGTCATCGCCGATCCACCTGGAACGGATAAGGCTATCAGTGAGGCATAAAGAATCACATAAAGTAGAGCAGAAATCAGGGGATGAGAATCGACAAAAGCCAACATATCGGCCCGATAATGTTTTAAACTGTCCAGGGAAATAAATTTATGTAGATCCAGGTAGAAAAATAAGGCAATCAGGCTTATGTAAAAGGCAATCCATGCGGTTCTTTTCATGTCAATCATCCTAACTTGAGCAAAAGGCGCACGAGCATACGTACCTTTTTGGAAAACAGTATAGGGGAAAAATAGGCGCTAGAAATCCCTTTATGTATTTCGCTCATCGTGGGATAGGGAAGTACTGTGCCGGCAATATCTTTCATACGTAAGTCTTTATCGATGGCCAAGATCCAGAAGGCAATTAAATCTCCCGCATGATCGCCGCAAATAGAGGCGCCTAAAATTTTACCGTTTTTAGCCAGAACGACCTTAATCAAACCGTCTGTTTTGCGTTCGCATTGTGCTCGATCATTCTTCGTGAGAGGAAAACGTAAAATCTGGTGGGGTAGTTTATGTTGGATAGCTTCTGCTTCTGTCATACCAATCTGCGCTAATTCAGGATCTGTATACGTAACCCATGGGATTTTTCTGCCATCCATTTTACGGGGCCAGCGAAAAAGCATGTTCTGAATAACAATCGATGCATGATATGAAGCCGCATGAGTAAAGGCATGGTGACCGATTACATCACCCACGGCATATATCTTTTTGTGACTGGTGCGCAGGCAGGCATCAACGTCAACACCTCTTTCGGTATAAACAACGCCAGCACGATCCAGCTGTAAATCCGACACATTCGGCTGACGGCCGGTGGCGATGAAGAGATGAGACCCGCTTATATCAAAAGAACCCGTTTCATTTTTGCATGTGACGGTAAAACCATCCTTTTGCTTTTTAATCTGAGTGATATGCATATGCTCATGTACGACAATGCCTTCTTGTGTAAATTTTTGCCGCACAACATCGACGAGTTCTTGGTCATCTCTTGGCAGTATTCTACGGGATTGCAGAACGATCACTTTACAGCCCAATCGATGGTGAGCCTGCGCCATTTCCATACCGATAGGGCCACCGCCTATAACGATCAGATGGTCAATTTTTTCCGTTAGATCAAAGATAGTCTCATTTGTATGATAGGGGACAGAATCCAAGCCCGGTATATGGGGTAATTTGGGGGATGAGCCTGTAGCAATCACAAATCGTTTGGCTTCAATAATGTCAGAACCCACTTGCAATTGATGAGGATTGATAAAGTAAGCGCTTTCACGAAAAACTTTTATGCCGAGACTTTCCATGCGCTCTACCGAATCATGGGGAGCTATTTGCTGGATTATACTCTTCACGTGATCCTGGATGAGTTGTTGGTCAATGATTGTGGGAGCGATTTTAATACCGAAATCTTTTGAAATATTCGGTGCGTGAGCAATTTTTGCCGCCGCCAGAAGAGCTTTAGACGGCACACATCCTGTATTTAAACAGTCCCCACCCATTTTGTGACGTTCGATCAAAACCGTGCGAGCCCCCAATTGCGCTGCCCCCACCGCAACGCTTAAGCCACCAGATCCGGCACCGATAACACAAACGTCGGTTTTAATCCTCATCTTTCCCTTTTTCCATATTATCCAGCTGTTGATCCGTGGGGAAGGGGACATCGTCTATTTGACGTAAGTGGGTGGAAGAAGAATGCCGGAAAGGTTTAGATTCAGGTTCTGATGGTTCATCAGGATGACGGCGGGCGAGTTCTTGATCAATGAGAGAGGCCTCGCGCAGTAATCTTCCTCTTTTCGCCAACAGTTCATTATCCGATAAGTCGGTGGAAGAAGAATGCCGGAAGGGTTTAGATTCATGTTTTTGTGGTTCATCAGGATGACGGAGGGCGAGTTCTTGATCAATGAGAGAGGCCTCGTGCAGTAATCTTCCTCTTACCGCCATCAGTTCACCATCCAATTTTGTTGCTGTTTCTTCTGATTTTTTCGCAAGCCAGACAAAGGCCCCGCCAATCGCCAAACCGGCTGTTGCACCTATTCCCATCCAGTTTTGCACCTCGCAGGGTACAGGCGTAAGAGAGATAACCCATGACACGCTACTTAAGGAGGCAACGATATAACCCGTGGCCCGTAATTTACCAGAGGATCCCTCATGAAAGCTTAACCATCGTACTTTTTTGTGTATTCTTGAGTTTTGTGATTCCACAAGAGCATCTGTCAAACTTTTGTTCTGGCTGTCTATTTCTCTTTTATAGTCGGCTAAATGAACATCTGAACTTTTAGACGTTATGGTTTGAACTATAGCAATTTCAGGGCCCGAAAGAAGTTCCATTTGGGAATGGGAGCGCCTAGGTCTATTTTGATCAAGGGCCTCTAAAGGTTCTGTCACTTGACTTGCATGGCTAATAGTGGGTGAAAATACCAAGATAAAAGCGAGCGCATAGGATGTGGATATGTTCATAAAAACCCCGCAGGTTAAATAGCATAAATATAATACCAATTCTATAAAATAACGGATAAATCTTATCTTCACCGCCTGTCATTCCCGCGAAGGCGGGAATCCAGCGCAACAAAGTGCTGCACAGCAGCTCTCCATTTATTTCAATGCCACAGAAGCAAGGAAATATTGAGTCTCTTCGAGACACATGTTGCGCTGGATACCTGCCTGCGCAGGTATGACAGACAGCCTCTATCTGTATACTTAATTATAGAATTTGGTATAACATCCATTATAGCTGCTTTTTTACTATCCTTGAAAACATAAAAAGGTCTTGCCTGAATATTTATGACAAGACCTTTGTTTTTATTGGAAACGTTCTAGCGTGGCAGATTTTCCTAAAACCGCCATGATGTCAAATACACTGGGGGAAACGGTTCTGCCAGTTAAGGCTGCCCGTAAGGGTTGGGCTAATTTACCTAGTTTTACGTCGTGACGTTCCGCAAAAGAACGGGCAAATTCTTCTAGCGCAGGTTCTGTCCAG
>JAGOMX010000002.1:0-50000 GCA_017993335.1 Alphaproteobacteria bacterium
GTATATCCACTTCTGTTCTTATGCGAGAGCCGGATTGCCACGTAAGACCTACTTTGGAATCAAAGGTCGTGATATCCGACAATTGCCCGTCCCGGTAAAATTGTAGTTTTACACCCCTGCCTTTAGACATCTCCGGGAGCTCGCTGATCTTAAACATAAGTAGTTTGCGGTTTTCACCAACGACAGCTATCATATCCCCATGAATCGGGAGGCATTTTTTAGCCTTCATCGGATGGCTGACCGTTAAAACTTGTTTGCCTGTTTTTGTTTGAGCAATTAAATCCGAATCTTTGACCATAAAACCACGACCATCCGATGCGGCAACGACATATTTGGTTTCGGGTTGACCGGGGGTGTACTTGAACATGGTCACGATATCATCTTCCCCTAAATCCACAAGGAGGCGAATCGGCTCCCCAAAGCCGCGGCCGCCAGGTATTTTATCTGCAGGGATCGTGTAGAAACGACCGCTTGTGGCGAGGATGAGCAATTTATCTGTGGTTTCCATGTGTAGGATATAGGCTTGGCTATCCCCGTCCTTATATTTTACTTCAGCATCTTCAATCCCGTGGCCTTTAAGGGCGCGAATCCACCCTTTTTCCGAGCAGATGACTGTTATTGCTTCGCGTTCGACGACCGCTTCGACAGGAACTTGGATGCCTGTCGGGGCTTCTTCAAACGTTGTTTTACGTTTCCCGAAAGCATGCTTGGCACCATAGGTTGCCTTGATGGCGGCGATTTCATCGCTGATATGCGCCCAACGCATGCTTATGTTTTCGAGGAGTTCCTGTAAGGCATTTTTTTCTAATTGCAGCTTTTCTAGCTCTTCACGGATTTCTATTTCTTCTAATTTGCGAAGAGCACGAAGGCGCATATTTAAGATCGCATCGGCTTGCAGCTCAGACAGCTCAAAGCGTTCCATCAATTTATTTTTAGGATGATCATCAAAACGGATGATCCGAATAACCTCATCGATATTCAGGTATGCCGTCATAAAACCCTGGAGAATTTCCAAGCGATTATTAATTTGGTCGAGCCTGAATTGAGATCTTCTTTCGAGGACTTCCATGCGATGGGCTAAGAACGCCTCTAAAATTTGTTTGAGGTTCATAACGCCAGGAATGCTAGCCGCGTTTAATACGTTAAGATTGACATTGAAGCGAGATTCCAAATCACTGAGTCTAAACAGGGCTTCCATGAGAATTTTTGGTTCAACCAACTTGGATTTAGGCATTAAGACAATACGTAAATCTGTTGAAGACTCATCGCGTAAATCTGCCAATAACGGACATTTTTTGGCCTGGATGAGCTCAGCAATTTGTTCGATCAAGCGGGATTTAATAATCTGGTAGGGGATCTCCGTGATAATGATGTGATATCCACCACCTTTTAAAGATTCCACTTCCCAGCGAGCTCGAACCGTGATGCTTCCTCGACCCGTTTCGTAGGTTTTGGTTAAACTCTCGGGGGGTTCCACAATAATGCCGCCGGTGGGAAAGTCTGGTCCAGGCATGGATTTCATCAGACTCGCAACGGATATATTCGGGTTTTTGATGACGTCCCTCAAGGCATCACATATTTCACTTATGTTATGGGGTGGAATATTCGAAGCCATCCCAACAGCAATGCCTGTCGAGCCATTAGCAAGTAAATTCGGAAAAGCAGATGGAAGAACCTTTGGTTCGCTGCCTTCGCTATTGTATGTAGGGACAAAATCGATTGCGTTTTCGTTGATGCCCGCTAATAAAGATTCAGCAGCAACAGATAACTTAGCCTCTGTATAACGCATGGCTGCGGCACGATCGCCATCGATACTACCAAAGTTACCTTGGCCATCCACCAGGGGGTAGCGCAAAGAAAAATCCTGAGCCATGCGGACCAAAGAATCATAGATCGCCGCATCTCCATGGGGGTGGTATTTCATCATCACATAACCAACCGCACTGGCGGATTTGCGGTGAGTTTTACTAGAAACGTTTCCCGATTCCCACATGGCATATAATATGCGACGATGCACGGGTTTAAGGCCATCACGCACGTCCGGAAGAGATCGTGCGACAATTGTCGATAGCGCATAATTTAGGTACCGGGTACCTAAGGCTTCTTCCAGTTGAACGTCTTGGATCTGGTCGTTAATTTTAGCCATTTATTTGTTTTCTCAATATCTGAAATAACCGTAAGCGCGCCTCAGGCATCGCTTTGTTCAGTTGGGTTAATACAAACCGTTCTAAAAAATAGCCGGTTAATTGCAATCCGTCCACTATATCTTTTAAGGGGACATTTTCATGATTATTACCTAAAAAGGCAGGAAATGCCAGTAATCTCGATTTGAAGGCTTCTCCTTCTCGGGCGCAGACAGCTTTTCCTGTGCGTGGTGAGACGTATTGGAGATCTTCTTTTTGGCCGCTGACTGCGCATTGCGAAAAATCCAGACCAAAGCCTAGCTCTTGCAGCAGATTCGTTTCAAAATGGACGTAGTGACGCAAGCCGTCAGCCTGATGAATATTTTCTAGGCAGTATTTAAAGGTATCATAAAGCTTTGGGTGTTCTTCTCTTTCCGCAAGAGTCTTTTCTATCCACGCACAGGCGGAAAGTAATGCGGCAAGACATATGGGTTTTCCCATGAGATTTGAGTATAAGGAGCGCTGAGGCTCTAGCTTCCAAGAGCCTAATTGCTCCTCCAGCCGGGATTGCCATGTACAGGTGACTAAACTGCCTGGTTGCAAAAAAGCACTTTGCTTGCGAGTGCCACGGATATAGCCCAGATGCCTTCCATGGTTTTGTGTGAAAATAGAGACAACGGCTTTTCCTTCTCCGTGGGGGGATAGTTTAAGGATAATGCCGTTGTCCTGCCATTCCATAGACAGCTCAATCTTTAGGCGTAAGGCGAGAAAGAGCGTCTTGCAGTTTTTGCTTTTGCGTCCGTGCTTCCTGTAAGCGTCCTTGATTTTTTTCAATAACGGCTGGCGGCGCTTTTTGCACAAAATCTGGTTGATTGAGTTTGCTTTCTAATTGAATAATTTCTTTTTCTATAGCTTGCCGTTTTATCAACAGTTTTTGTGATTCTTCTTTCTCATTTATCACGCTACCAATTTGCAGCAGATACGTGTCCTGATCCACCAGCATAGCTGTCGTATCGGTTGCGTTGCTGACTTCTTCAATACAAGAAAGTCGCGCCATTTTTATTAACGTGTCGCCATAGGCGTTTAGTTTTTTGGAAACTATGGGGTTGCCTTCTGTATAAAACAACGGTATCTGCGCGCCACCTGGGACATTCATCTCCGCACGAAGGGCACGGATGTGACTGATCATGCGGATAACCCATTCCATACCCTCTTGTGCGTCTTTGTTTTTATAAGACAAGGGTGCATTATTTATCGCGTAGGTAGGCCAAGCCGAAGAGATAAGTTTCTCACCCCCAGAGAGGTCTTGCCATAATTCTTCGGTGATGTAGGGCATAAAAGGGTGCAACAAATGTAAGATTTGCCCCAAAACCCATGCGGCCGTCGCCCTAGTTTCTCTTTGTTCCGCATCGTTATCGCCAAAGAATATGGGTTTTGTAAACTCCACGTACCAATCGCAGAATTGACCCCAGATAAATTGGTATAGCGCTGCACATGCATCATCGAAACGATAGTTTTCTAGCTGCTTGGCGACCTCTTGACCTAGTTTTTGAACCTCAGTTACGATCCACTGGTTCATGGCCATCTGAACGTTTTCAGGGTTGAAATCATTATCTAGCTTGCATTGATGATGCTCACAAAAACGTGCCGCATTCCACAACTTCGTCGCAAAGTTACGGTAACCTTCTACTTGTGATTTAGAAAAGTTTAGGTTTCGTCCTGTTCCCGCTAACGAGGCTAAAGAAAAACGCAAAGCATCTGTGCCGTATAGATCCATGAATTCCAAAGGATTAATAACATTACCCTTGGTTTTAGACATTTTCTGCCCTTTTTCATCCCGGACAAGAGCGGTAAAGTAAACGGCATGAAAAGGGATGTCTCCCATAAATTCCATACCCATCATGACCATGCGTACCACCCAAAAAAAGATAATGTCATGGCCGGTAATCAATAGGTTGCCGGGGTAACATTTCTCGAGCTCAAGAGTTTTTTCGGGCCAACCGAGAGTGGAAAAAGGCCAGAGAGCTGAAGAAAACCATGTGTCAAAGACATCTTCATCTTGCACAAGCGTGACGGGCTTTCCGTAGTGCTTTTCCGCAAGCTCCATGGCTTCTTGTTCGTCATCGGCAACAAATACATGCTTATCCGGTCCATACCATGCGGGAATTCGGTGCCCCCACCACAGTTGACGAGAGATACACCATGGCTGAATATTGCGCAGCCATTGAAAGTAAGTATTTTCCCAATTTTCCGGGACAAGTTTAATGCGTCCATCCTCAACAGCTTTTATCGCTGGTTGTGCGAGAGTGTAGGCGTCCACATACCATTGTTCTGTCATCCGTGGTTCTAAAATTACTTCGGATCTTTCGCTATAGGGCAGGCTATGGATTATTTCTTCCGCCGCCACCAACAAACCATCCGCTTCGAGTTTTTCTAAAATAAGTTTGCGGGCTGCAAACCTATCCAGGCCACGGAAAGGCTCGGGCGTGTTTTCATTCATACATGCATGCTCATCCAAGATGTCGATAGCGGGTAAATTATGGCGTTTACCCACTTCAAAGTCATTAAAGTCATGGGCCGGCGTTATTTTAACGCAGCCTGTACCTTTTTCCGGATCACTATGTTCATCCGCAACAATAGGTATTTTTCTGCCAACAAAGGGCAGGATGGCATATTGACCAATGAGGTTTTTATACCGTTCATCTTCTGGATGGACAGCAATGCCTGTATCGCCCAGCATGGTTTCCGGACGAGTGGTGGCAACCGTTATATAGCCGCCGTTTTCCATAGGATAACGGATTTGCCACATGGTGCCCTTTGTTTCCACATTATTGACTTCAAGGTCCGATACGGCTGTTTGTAAAATAGGATCCCAGTTCACCAGGCGTTTATCTTTAAACGCGAGCCCTTTTTTGTAGAGACCGATGAAGGCTTCTTTTACCGCCAGATTAAGGCCATCATCCATAGTAAATCGTTCACGGCTCCAGTCGGGGGTTACGCCCAGTCGGCGCAGTTGGTGCACGATAGCACTGCCATGCAGCTCTTTCCATTTCCAAACATGTTTTAAAAATTCATCCCGGCCGATTTCTTTGCGTGAAATACCTTCTTTTTCTAGTTTCCTCTCGACCAGCATTTGTGTCGCGATACTGGCGTGGTCTGTGCCTGGTAACCAAAGTACATCCATGCCCTGCATACGTTTCCAGCGGACAATAATATCCTGAAGCGTATGATTAAGCGCATGCCCCATATGCAAAGATCCCGTCACATTCGGCGGCGGCATCATAATCGTAAAAACCGGCTTATGGCCTTTTAATTCAGGAGAAAACACCCCAGAATTTTCCCATTCAGGGTATAGTTTAGATTCAATAGTGTGCGGATCGAAATTTTTTTCTAACATGCCGGACTCATCTTAACTTTATTGCACAAAAATTCTGTCATACCTGCGCAGGCAGGTATCCAGCGCAAATGTGAGGCGAAGCCTCTGCTATACATTCTTTTTCAATTAAATTCTACACCCAAAGTATTTTATAGTACAAATCACCCCGCTCTGGGGTTTGTTTTTCTATTAAATTAATCTTCCAATCTCTCTTCCAATTTTTATTTGGGGGGCAGCGCACTTTATCACCTCATTTTTTCACAATAAACTATAATTAAAAGTTTTTTCAGTTATTTTTTTCGTCAAACTATAGACCTTAGAGTGTCAAATCATTAATTCCGTCTTTCCGCTTGTCATCCGTGTGAAACAGTCCTGCATAAATACTGTAGCGGCTGTGCCGCGCTTCTTGCGCTGGATACCTGCCTGCGCAGGTATGACAGGTGTGGGTGGCACCACCACTCCCTTAAATTCTTCATGCGTAGGCCCTGAATGACATGCAGCGTAAAGTTATTGATTTAGCGTCTCATAGTGGCCATCAGAAACAAATCGCGCCTAAATTTGAAATTGTTTTATGCGCACATCCTTTTTTCTATTTCTTTGTTGAGTCCTGTTTCTCACGAATCATCTGTTCGATCTTTTCAGCAACGAGCCATTTGACTAGAGATGGCAGATGGGAATCCAGCCATTCTTTCAATAGAGGCTTGAGCATTTCCCGCATCAACTGGTCTATCGTCTGGTTGCCAAAGCTTTGGTTGGCTATTTTTTCCTGCATGGTTCCCGTTAATTTGTTTAAATCCTCAAAGGCCATCGTCGACTTTTCTACGGCTTCTGGGGACATGAGGGACTCAATGTCTTCAGGGGCAAGGATAGGTTTTTCTATGTTTTCTGGAGTTAAGTCAATTTCTTCTTCCGCGGTTGATTCCTCTGCCGGGGCGCTTTCCTCCAGGGCCAGTTCTTCTGTTGCGGATTCTTCTTTTTTGTTGTTGTTGGCTTGGTCTTTTTCCGTTTGTGCAACCATGGTTTCCTCCCTCTGGTTCAGGCTGACGATGGAGCCATCCTGATCGATCATTTCGGTTAAGGTCAGTATATCGGACCCATCCGCAGATTTCTTAACGATAGGCGCATTTTTCTGGCCCGGAAAAGCTATAATGTCAGGGGCTTTTTCCGCAGAAGTGTCAGCTTCGTTTAAATCAATAGCCATGATTTTTCGAATAGACGCTAAAACTTCTTCAACGGCCGGATCAACTTGTTTTGTGTTTATTTTACTCATTTTTACCATTTGTATCTTGTGAAGAATTACCAAAACCAATCATTTTATAACTTACCTCATCCAGGTGCCCTTGCACATCGTAAAGTGTTACGGGCAGAGCCAGGTAATCAGCAGTAAGTCTACCTTCTACAGCATAAAGCTGATATTGAGCCAGTATTTCATTGCGGCGAGCGTCTTCTAAAGCTATGTCAGCCTCAAGCACTTTTTGTTGAAATTGGATCACTTCGGTATACGAACGTTCACCTACATCCGATTCTAATAGAGCGCCATCCCTTGCTTTTTTTGCTGCTTCGACTTGTTTTTCAAAACTAGTTATTCGTTGGCGAGAGGTAATCAGGCCTTCCCATGCTTTTGTCGCATTCTCAACAACAGTTTTGCGGGCCTGATCTAATTGATGAGAGGCAGAAACGCTTTTATCCGTTTGTTCACGGATTTTGGAGTATTCTGCGCCTGACTGATAAATAGGCACACTTAACTTCAGGGTCGCATTTGCTTGGGACGAAATATCCTTATTCACATTTTGATTGAAAGCGCGAGAGGCTGTTCCCGTCAAATCCAGACTGGGGAGCAATGCGCCATTGGCTGCATCAATAGCGATACCCGCTTGTTTGGCCACAAATTCTGCATTTAAGATGGCTGGATTTGTCTTAAGAGATTTTTGCTTTACCTCGTCTAAAGAAGCGGGTAAATCCATAAGCGGTTTAGGAAATTCCAGCAAATCTGGTTCCTTGCCAATGACATTTAAATAGTTGGCGCGTGCATTTTGTAAGTCGCCTTGTGATTTAACTAATTCAGCCATGCCTTGCGCAAGGGCAGATTCAGCCGCCGCTGTTTCCGTGGGCGTTTTTTCTCCCACTTCCACTTGTGCCTTAATGCCTTTTAACTGTTTTGTTAAATAGTCGACGTTAGATTCTTTTGATTTGACGGAAGCCTTTTGAAAGATCACTTCTAGGTAGGCGCTAACCGCGCGGAGTAACGTATCCTGTTCCGTGTTGAGTAAATCATACTGACCCGCTTTTGCAGCCGCTTCGGCCGCCCTTAATCCTGCCAGATCTGATCCCCCGTGATATAAGGATTGCGATACTTGTACGCTTAGGGATTCTGGATCTAAGTTAGATGTGGAGGGCAATCGACCAGGGACTTTGCTTTTGCTGGAGTTTTTCCCAACCGATCCAGATGCAGCAACTTGAGGCCTAAATTTGGAAAATGCTTGGTTGACGGACTCATCGATAGCATATTGCCCGTGGAGTTTTGCCCTTAGGGTACTGTTCGTTAAATAAGCCGAGGCTAATGCCTCCTTTAAGGGGTCAACCTTTTCTTTTTTTGCTTCTTCTGCCAATAAAGCGTGCCCAAAGGATAAAGATCCAACAAAAATGGCCGTCTTTAAGATAATAAGTCTACGCATATCACACCTTATGTTAATATTGGGGTATACCCGGATCAATTTTTATCGACCATTCTTCTATACCGCCCGATAAGCTTAGCACGTCTTGGAACCCTAATTCACGTAAAAAAAAGCAAGCGTTTAAACTACGAATTCCGTGATGACAATAAACGATGATTTTTTTGTTCTTGTCGAGTTCATCCGTGCTATGGATTAAGTCCGTAAGAGGGATGTTGATAGAATTTTGAATGCAGGCCTTTTTAACTTCCCATGGCTGGCGCACATCGAGAAGTATGTGGGGGGTGTTATTATCCCGAATGGCTTTATATTCATGAGTTTTTATTTCTCTGACCATCAAAAAATAAACTCTGAAGCGGGTGGTTGGGGCATATAGGGAGCGCTGATCTCAAAAAGAGCTTTTTCGCTTAATTCACCATAATTTTTCTGTCCACATATAACTTGGCCATAATTTTCGGCATTTTGTCGAATATAGACAATTCGGCCTTGATCTTTAAGAAGTTGAGAATAGTAGGGAGGCAGCACAGCGTGGGCCTCTTGCACCAAAATAGCATCATAGGTTTTTTCAGAGGCGAGAATTTCTTCGGGGGTGATATTTTTGAATTCTATGTTAGATGTACCTTCCATAGACGCCATTTTTTTTGCAATCTCGATGTAGGTTTTATCCTTTTCGAGGGCTGTCACATGGGTGGCTAAAAAACTTAATAAAATAGCCGAATATCCCGTAAGACATCCTGCATCCAGAACGTGATCACCCGCCTGAATCTGTAGCCCCAGAATCATCCGCATTAAGGTGTTCGGTCTTAACATATAACGATTGGAATCCAAACAAATCGTTTCATCCTGGTAGGCTAGGGGCTTGATAGCATCAGGCAGAAAATTCTCTCGATGTACCTGTGCTAAGATTTTCAGAAGGAAAGGATCGCTAACACCACAAGGCATTAACTGATTCTTTATCATATGCAGACGTTGTTCCGAGAAATCTACCATGGCTAACCTATTGATTGCAGTCTCCAGCATTATAACGATTGCTGCAGCGAAAATAAAGAGCCAGAATTGTGGACAGAAAACCTTCTGCTGTTGATTCGGATCTTTTCATCTTTTTCTTATGTTCTCATGGCCATAAATGACGAATTTTGAAAGATTAGATTAATAATCGATTATTTTTGCACGAGTTAGAAACCGTGTGAATAGAGAACGTTTATGTATAAAAAATACCGAGTGTCATTATTATCGTTGGCTTTGTTAAGCTCAGAGCTTAATGCGTCGCAAAATTTTGAAAATGATATTTTGAGGATCTCATATCAGGATGTTAGGCGTGCTATCGATAATATTCGATCTGGTAAAATTGAAATTGAAAAAAGCATTACAAATCTGGAGGCTCTGGAATATCTAAAACCAATTGGAATAAAGTTAGAAAAAACACTTTTGTTGGCTGAAAACACGGTTAGCAAAATTTCTTTTGTACAAGGCTTGGCGCAATCTACGCAATCACGAAAACAACAAGATTTTATTTTATTAGAGGAGCAATATAAAACATGTTTGGTCAACCTGTTAATTATTAGCCAAACCTATTTACGGGAAGTAAAGCAAATTAAAATAGATGCCATGTGTATGGATGTAATGGAAAATCAAAATGACGGTTCTTTAGAAGATGGCGATTTGAACGAAAAAGTTATTATGCTAAGTCGTAAATTTAATTAAGCCTAAACAAGCCCAATCCTTCTATAGCTTTTTCCCAGCCCAGCTCTCTGTATTTATAAAACACAGCCCTTTGTGTATCATAGTATTCAGGATTGAATTGATCATGGACAAGATTCTTTTTTTCCAATTCCATATCGATAATCCTCAATAAGTATATGGCAGTCCCGTAATCACAGCCCAATCTTTCGGAGGTTAATATGATTGCTTCTAAAGTTTCTGGTGTAATATTGAAGGGCTGTTCAAATTCTTTAGTTTCTTCCGGGGGCGCAGATTCTACAATCAGGTCTTCTCGATATTCGCATGAGCCAGGCCTATGTATGTTTAAAGCGGATATGGCTAATTGTTCTGCAATACATGATCTTGTGGTTGATTGCCGTTCTATTAAATGCCTCATTAATATTTTTGTGCCGGGATAGTATGGTGTTATGGCCGTTAATTTTTCATTTTGATGAAGAAGGGCGTTCAGGTTTTTATTGTTCTTGTGTATGGATCTTGCAACAGGACTCATTTTAAGAAAAATTTGCATATCGAAGCCTAGAAACATCGAAAGTTTTTTATCCCAAATTAAGTTTTCTTCAGAATTTTCTCTCCATTTTTTTGAAACTTGTGCGCACTTTCTTAGGTCTTTTTCTGGGAGGAAGTCGAATATTTTACAATAAATGTTTTTGTCGATTTGTTCAAAGCTTGCTTTAATGCTGCCGTAACTGGAAATAAATATAAAAATGATGAAAGTGGCTGCTTTTAATATTAATCTCATGATTTTATTACAACTGATATATACTAATTTTATTCTGTAAGAGGCAACGTGCATTTAATTCCACTGCTTTACAACAGCATAAAAAACCACTCGCAACAAGAATCTATGATTCAGATGCGAGTGGTTATTTCTTTAGTTTTGCTTACTCCGCCGGTTTAGCGGCTTCAGGGGTTAGCTTTGCTTGGATGGCTTTTAGCTCTTCTTCCAAGGAATTCATTGGCTTTCCTGTGTTGGGGTGCAGGCGCTCAATGGTTCCGGCTTTTTTCCTTAGCTCTTCTTGAGTTTTGATAATGGCTTCTTCGCGTAAGAATTCTTTCAAAACTGGCTCCATTTCGGAAAGCTTTGGTTTTTTAATGGGTTTGCGATCTTCAACCTTTAAAATATGGTAGCCCATGGGGGATTTAATCGCTGTTTTTGTGTAGCTTCCCGCGGGGAGCGTTGGTTTTCCACTTTTGTTTTCGAACAGAACTTCAAAGCCAGGCAGGAGAGTTGCTTTTCTGATCTCGCTGATATAACCCATATCCCCATCTTGTTCCGCAGATTTTTTATCTATGGATGTTTCGCGTGCAAGCTTTAGAAAATCTGCGCCTTTATCTAAGGCTTCAATTGTCTTTTTAGCCTCGTCTTCTGTTTTAACCAAAATCATACGAACGCGAACTTCTTGAGCATCCGCAGGGATAAGCTTGGAATATTCTTCATATTTTTCACGAATTTTTGCTTTGGTCACGTATTCGTCTGCCTTGCTTTTGATGTAGGCTTCTTGAAAAACGCGGTTTTTGGCAAGTTCCAGGGCCTCTTGAACCTCAGGGTCCTTTTCATAAGTCGCTTTGTTGGCGTCGACGGCCTTTTGAATCAAGTACAAGTCGATAAGCTGCTCACGGGCGATCAAGAATAGGATTTCTGGTGTGAGGGTCTTCATAAATTCTGGACCCATGGTTTGTTGTGCTGCGCTTAACGTTTGTTGCATGGCAACGGCAACTTCTTCGGCTAGAAATTTCTTGTCGCCAATTTTTGCGACGACCGTATCGTTTTTGATGCTTTTGATATCAATATTCAAAGAACCTAAAGCTTTTTTCAGCTCATCAATCTTTTTCTGATCGGGTTCAGGTGGCGTGGATTGGGCTAAAGCTGGGCTTGAAAGACTCAGTACAATCCCCAAAGCCGTTGCGCACTTCATAATTTTGTTCAACATATTTCTTTTCCCTAAAGGTTTGGTATGCTCTAACAATAAACCGTAATTCGGGATAAATCCAGAATTCAGTTCATTTACTAGCGTGAATGATGTATAAATGTAAAGATTCTTATATTATGGCACAGCAGATTCAGAGGTTTTTATGCTACCAAGATTTTTTAAAAAAATATTCGGTTCTTCGACAGACAGGTTTTTAAAAAAACTTCATCCCATGGTGGAGCAGATCAATAAATTAGAGGCAACTGTTGAAAAGTTAAGCGATGCGGATCTGCAGGCAAGGACCTCATGGCTCAAAAACCGTTTGGCCAAGGGTGAGACTTTAGATGACATTTTGCCAGATGCGTTTGCAACCGTCCGGGAGGCCTCAAAGAGGATTATGGGGATGCGCCATTTTGATGTGCAGCTCATCGGCGGTATCATTTTGCATAAGGGTATGATCACGGAAATGAAAACCGGTGAAGGTAAGACCCTTGTGGCAACTTTACCCGTTTATTTAAATGCCTTGAGTGAAAACGGCGTTCATGTGGTTACGGTGAACGACTATTTGGCGTCTCGCGACTCCGAATGGATGGGTAGGGTTTATAAATTCTTAGGGCTTACGGTGGGTTGTATTGTTAACAATATGAGCGATGCGCAAAGAAAAGCGGCATATAATGCAGATATTACCTATGGTACGAACAACGAGTTTGGTTTTGATTACCTACGGGATAACATGAAATTCGAGATCGATGAGTTAGTACAGCGGCCATTTAATTTTGCCATCGTTGACGAGGTTGACAGTATTTTAGTGGATGAGGCGCGGACGCCGCTGATTATTTCTGGCCCTACGGAAGATTCTTCGGAACTTTACATTGCGGTGAATAAAATTATTCCCTTACTGGCACCAGAGGATTTTGAAAAAGATGAAAAGGCACGCTCTGTAACATTTACGGAAACAGGCGCTTTAAGGATTGAAAAATTATTAAAGGATGCCGGTTTGCTAGAAGGCGATAAACTCTACGATATCCAAAACGTTATGCTGGTGCATCATATGAACCAAGCGTTACGGGCACATACTTTATTCACAAGGGATGTGGATTATATTGTCGATAATAACAAAGTTATTATTATTGATGAATTTACCGGTCGTATGATGGATGGTCGTCGTTATTCCGATGGTCTGCACCAGGCTCTGGAAGCCAAAGAAGGCGTGCATATTGAGATGGAAAACCAGACACTGGCTTCTATTACGTTCCAAAATTATTTCCGCCTTTATCCAAAGCTGGCCGGTATGACAGGTAGTGGTAAAACGGAAGAAGCTGAATTTGTCGATATTTATGGTTTAGAAGTCATTGAAGTTCCCACCCATAGACCTATGGTGAGGAAGGATGCCGAGGACGAAGTTTATCGTACAAATGGCGAAAAGTATGACGCGATTATTCAGCTCATCCGGGACGCTATGGAAAGAAAACAGCCTGTCTTGGTGGGAACGGTAAGTATCGAAAAGTCTGAGGTCTTGTCCGAAAGACTAAAGAAAGCAAATATTCCGCATAAGGTATTGAATGCTCGATATCATGAGCAAGAGGCCTATATTATATCGCAAGCGGGATCTCCTGGAAGTATAACAATTGCCACAAACATGGCGGGTCGTGGTACGGATATTCAGCTCGGTGGTAACGTGGATATGCGTTTAGAGATCGAATTAAAGGATGTGACGGACTCCTTTAAACGCGAAGAAATTGAACGAGACGTGCGTGCTGAAATAGCGGCAGATGCTAAAATCGTTAGGGATGCGGGCGGTCTTTATGTGATTGGTACAGAACGCCATGAATCACGTCGTATCGACAACCAGTTGCGTGGACGTTCCGGACGTCAGGGTGATCCCGGGGCTTCCAAGTTCTTTTTATCCCTTGAGGATGACTTAATGCGTATTTTTGGGTCCGATCGTTTAGACAGCATGTTAAAGCGATTAGGTCTAGAGGATGGCGAGGCCATAACGCATCCGTGGGTTACGAAAGCTTTAGAGCGGGCTCAGCAAAAAGTTGAAGCGAGAAACTATGATATTCGTAAGCACTTGTTGAAGTATGACGACGTCATGAATGATCAGAGAAAGGTTATTTATGAACTCCGCCGTGATTTAATGAGCGCAGAAGATGCCAAGGATATGGTGGAAGATTTCCGTAACGACTTGTTAGAAGAAATTGTTGCCAGATATATACCTTTAGGGGCTTATGCGGATCAATGGGACTTACATGCCTTGCATGAAGAGTGCATTCGTATATTTGGCCTAGATCTACCGATTAATCAGTGGGCGCAAGAGGACGGCATTGCTGAGGTAGAAATTAAAGATCGCATCCGCAAAGCTGTACACAAGAAAATGGCTGACAAGGAAGCCTTATACGGTCACGACCTCATGCGCGCGGCAGAAAAGAGCATTTTATTGCGGATTTTGGATAACATATGGAAAGACCATTTACATGGGTTAGATCATCTGCGCCAGGGTATTAATTTGCGAGCCTATGCCCAGAGAGACCCTCTGAATGAATATAAAAGCGAAGCGTTTTCAATGTTTGAACAGATGTTGAATAACTTATACGAGACAGTTACTTCCGTCATTTGCCATTTGAGTTTTAGCGATGATTTTGATGCGCAAGCCTTAGAGCAGCAAAGAAAACTGCGGGATGAGAATCCTCTTCCTATGCAATTTATTCATTCCGAACCGACAGATGAGCAAGCTTTGCCGGGAGGTATAGATGGTAATCTGGATGGGAAGAAAACAGAAAAAACAAAACGTAGGCCTGCACGCCTTCCCAAAAAAAAAGAAACTAAAGCGATAGCTGAAGATCAGGCCATGCGCCGCAATGACCCTTGTCCTTGTGGTTCGGGAAAAAGATTTAAGCACTGTCATGGTAAGGACAGTTAATCATTTTTAATAGGCCCCGTTACAGCGGGGTCTCCCTTCTCTCCAGGGTCTTCGCATGAAAAATACATAGAACCTGTCATGTCTGCGAAGGTATAGCAATTCCATAAAATAAGTATCATTACCCCCGTCATTCTGAGTGCGGCTCCGCGTCAGCGGAGTTAGCGAAGAATCCAGGCGCAAGAGCGTCGCGAAAGCGACTCTTTATAATACTATTTCCATAAAATAACGGATAAATTTTATCTTCGCCACCTGTCATACCTGCGCAGGCAGGTATCCAGCACAACAAAGTGCGGCGCAGCCGCTCTCCATTTATTTCATACCACAGAAGCAAGGAAATATTGAGCCTCTGCGAGGCACATGTTGCGCTGGATACCTGCCTGCGCAGGTATGACAGACGATGGTCGAGGAGATTTAAGACAGCCTCATCTGTATACTTAATTATAGAATTTGGTATGACCAGGTACTGGTTGCATGTTCTGTATATTTCCCATGCGTAGGTCTTGGGGTCATCACCGCCCTAACGTATCGGAGGCCCACCAGAGAAGTCCAATCATCGTGCCGCTCATGCAGCTGGCTATGGTGCCGCCGATCATGGCTTTAAAGCCGAGTTCAATGACTTCGCCGCGTCTTTCGGGGGCCATGCTGCCTAGGCCGCCAATGAGGATTCCTATGCTGCTGAAATTGGCAAAGCCGCATAACGCATAGGTCATCATCACATTCGTTCGTGGGCTAAGGGCTCCTTCCGGTAATTCAGCCAGACCAATAAAGGCCATGATTTCGTTTAGAACGGTTTTTGTTCCCAAAAGACCACCTGCTGAATAGGCTTCATTCCATGGAATCCCCATGAGCCACGTGACCGGTTTCATGATAAATCCAAGTATTTCTTGCAGAGTTATCGGCGTTGGGTTGGTGAGCGTCTGTTCACTTAACTGTAAAAAATTGGGTAAGAAGCTATAGAGCCAAATCACCAAATTCGTTAAAGCCGCAAGTATGGAATTAGATAGTGCCACTAAGGCTAAAACCACAACCAGCATGGCAATTATATTGAGGAAAAGCTTCATTCCATCGCTGGCACCTGTCGAAACGGCATCCATCGTGCCAGAGAATTCATAAGGCAGAACCATCTCCCCTTCCGTTGATTTTCCCACATGCGGAATCATAATGCGAGAGATAGCAATAGCCGCGGGCACAGATATAACCGACGCGGTAAGGATATGGCTGATCGGATTGGTAATCGTATCTTTTAAGAGGTCTGCATATAACACCATGATGGTCGCAGATGTCGTCGCCATGCCCAGCGTCATAACCGAAAATAGCTCGCTGCGGGATAAATGTTTAAGATAGGGGCGGATAAGAAGTGGTGCCTCGGTCTGGCCGAGAAATACTTTAGCGGCAGAACATACGCCAAGGGCACCGCCTATACCTAGAGTTTTGCGTAAGGCAAAAGAAAAGGCCTTCACAATGGCTGGTAAGATTCCCCAATGGAAGAGCAACATAGAAATAGCACTGACAACGAGAATCATTGGCAGGGGTTGAAACGCAAAAATAAATGCGCTGGCCCCTTCTTTTATCTCAAAGGGTATATTCCCCCCACCTAAAAAGCCAAAAACAAAACTAGTGCCCGCAACGGTTGCGTCTTTCAGGGCTAAAATTCCATCGCTAATCCAGAATAATCCTTTGCGGACCCAACTGACTTGTGTGGTGAGAAAGGCGAGAAAAGCTTGCAAAATAATTGCATAACTAATGGATTTATAATCAATATCTTTTCTATTTTCGCTAAGCATCCATCCTATGCTGAGAAAAGCAAATAACCCGAAAAAGCCCTGTATGATAAGTCCCATGTCTAAAGAAGCCATTTATTCTCCTGGATAGATAGAGTTTGAATAAAAATTTCTATTCTTACTTCATTAGCGCATTCTGACGTCAGATGCTAGCGTTTTAAAAAAAATATATAGCGAACGGATGCTAAGCTTTTGGCCACAGCATGGAAAAAGGAATCGCCCACATATCCTGACCGAATCGTAAGGGGTATAGCCCTGTGTACAAAACGATTCCAATAAACGTTCGATCTTTGGCCAGATGAGTTTTAAACCAGTTTAAATGTTTGAAATCATCTCCGGTTGCGACTGTCGATGATTTTATTTCTATGCCTAAGATTGCCCCATCGTCTCTTTCAACTAAAAAATCAATTTCTCTTTGCTCGCGATCACGATAATGAAATAACTCGTACTCTCCACCTTTTGTATCGATTTGAGTTGATAATTCATTAAAGGCAAACGTTTCGATTAATTTACCTAAAGGATCGGGTTGAATATGGAGGTCTTCTTGGCGCCAAGATAGGATGGAGGACATGATTCCGCTGTCCGTCATGTAGAGTTTCGATTTTTTTCCTACACGATCATAATCTGTCTTATGCCAAGCAGAAAGCTGCTGCGTTAAATATAAACTTTCTAAAGCATTTATGTAGCTATCCATAGTTTCTCTGCGGATGGAAAGGGTAGAGCAGATGACTTGTTTGTCCATAAACTTACCTGACCAGGCGGCTAAAACATCTAATAGTTTGCGGATAGCATCATGTTTATGAATATTGGCTATTTCAGCAAGATCTCGATCTAGCAAGGCTTTTACATAGTCATGATGCCATCTGCGGCGATGTCGATCTTCTAACAAGATCGCCTCAGGAAATCCTCCTTGGAAGGCAATGCTTATAATCTTCTGCTTATCAAATTTTTCGTAAGAATAATTAAAATCTTGTTTAAAGGCAAAATCAAAAAACATAGGCTCTGCCCCGATAATCTCACCCCACGATAGGGTTCTCAGTCTAATCGTGCGAATGCGTCCTGCCAAAGATTCTTTTACGGTAGGAATCGTATTTATATTGGCTGACCCTGTTAAAAGAAACTGCCCTGGCCGTGTATCTTCGTCTACTATTTTTTTTATGGCTATCAGTAATAAAGGGGCTCGCTGAACCTCATCAATTATCATGACCTTTTTTTTGTGAATGACAAAGTTTTGCGGATCTAATTTTGCGGCTTCATAGCTTGCAAGATCATCAAGAGTCATGTAAGACACATCGTCAGAGACTAATTCTTTTGCCAACGTGGTTTTCCCGCATTGTCTTGCTCCAGAAAGAAGCACAACGCGCCGTGTGGAAAGGGCCTCTATAATCTCTCTTGTTTGCCATCTTTTATAAGTTTTCATAAGCATAATCATTCATGAATATAGATTATAATACCGCGTTTTCGCTATTTTATCAACCGCGTTTTTCCTATTTTAGTGCCCGCGTTTTCGCTATTATGATGCCCGCGTTTTTCCTATTATGGGTGAGTGATAAGAAATAACCGTAGCGAGTAAAATAGAGAGTGGAAACTATTGGGTGCCTAGGTTATCTTATGAAGGAATAAATCATTTATAAAAGAAAGAATGGCCCTTTATGTTTTTTGAACCATTGTCCATCGTTGTTGGAGTGTTCTTATCGCTGACTTTCTTCTTATTTTTATGGCTGCCCTTAAGGACTCGTTTTCATGAAGCACAAGAGCAGTGTGCTTTTCTTCTAAATGAGGCGCAAAAGGCAAGTTTGGAAAAAATAGAGGCTTTAACCCGGGCGGAGCGATTGCCGGGAGTCGAAAAAAAATTAGAGGAAACCCGTCAGTTTTTGCAAGCTGCAGAACAAAAATATCAAACCATGGAGGTCTTAATCCAGAGTGAACGCCGGGCGATGGTGGAGCAGAAAGAATTACTGGTGGCGGCGGAGAAAAAATTATCCGATACGTTCAAGGCTATTTCTGTGGATGTGATGGATAGCAATAATAAGGTCTTTCTAAATTTAGCGCAGCAAACCTTTAAAAACCTACAAGACAAGTCCATTCAAGATTTAGCTGGTCGTGAAAAAGCTATTCATGAGTTGGTGAATCCTGTTAAAGAATCTCTAGCTGGCGTGGCGACGAAATTATCGGAGTTAGAAACTGCGCGGGTGTCTGCTTATGAAGTTCTCAAACATCAAGTTACAGATCTCATTTCTTCACAAAAAGAGCTCCGGTTGGAAACAGCGAATCTGGTGAAGGCGCTGAGAGCTCCTGCCGTTCGTGGACGCTGGGGAGAGATGCAGTTGAAGCGTGTGGTGGAGATGACAGGGTTGAGCTCCCACTGTGATTTTGTAGAGCAACAAACCATGCACACGGGTGAGAACATATTAAGGCCGGATATGGTTGTTAAATTGCCAGGGGGCAAGCAAATCGTCATCGATGCCAAAGCTCCCCTTTCCGCATATTTAGAAGCCCTAGAGGCCACGGATGATTTTACCCGCAGAGAAAAGCTGAGAGACCACGCAAGGCAAGTGAAAACGCATATATTAGCGTTGAGCAGTAAAGCCTACTGGGATCAATTTCCCGCCAACACTTCCCCTGAATTTGTGATTTTGTTTTTGCCGGGCGAAACTTTTTTTAGCGCCGCCCTTGAACATGACCCGACTTTGATTGAATTGGGCGTGGAAAAGAAGGTGATTTTGACGACACCCTCTACGTTAATTGCATTATTACATGCGGTTGCTTATGGTTGGCGTCAAGAGGCTTTAACCGCAAACGCCCAGGAAATTTCTGAACTGGGCCGAGATTTATATAAACGCTTATCGGATATGGGAAAACATTTTGGAAAATTGGGTAAGGACTTAAACCTGGCGGTTCGTTCATATAATGATACCGTGGGAAGCCTAGAGCGAAGAGTTCTGCCAAGTGCAAGGCGTTTTAAAGATTTGGAAGCCTCATCTTCCCGAGATGAAATTTTAGAAATACCACAACTGGAGATGATACCAAGAGATTTGCAAGCGCCCGAACTCGTGATAAACTCATAAGAGTAAGAAAATAACATAGGCAGTTTAATGACCGCAGATAAGAAAAATAATAATGACTATGATGTGCTGATTGTTGGTGCCAGCCCTGCAAGTTTAGTTTTAGCGCTACAACTGTCTCGTTATAATGTAAAATTTCAAATCATCGATAAACGATCAGGTTTTTCTGAAAACAGCCCTTCTTTTACATTAAAGCCAAGCACGTTAGATGCATTGGCAACTCTGAATTTAGCAGATTCTTTGATGACACAGGGTACATCCGTACGCAAGATTAATGCTTATATCAAAGGCAAGCCCGCATTCGACATAGATTTTCGTCCCAAAAATGCCACTTCATATGCGGTTATGCTGAGCCTGGAGCAAAAAAAAATAGAAACTGTTTTGGCTGCGACGTTGCAGGCACAAAATCATTCCATTTTATGGAATACAGAGCTCGTTAACTTTCAATCCTCACGAGACGGTGTTCATGTAGATATTGTTCAAGAGGGGAAAAAAATAAAAGCATCCACCGCATGGATGGTTGGATGCGATGGTTATGATAGTTTTGTTCGTGAAAAACTGGGAATCCCTTTTGTTGGCAGTACAGATGTAGAAAAATTTCTCTCAGCAGATGTAGATATTCAATGGGGTTTACATAAAACAGAAGGGTACGTTTTTATGCATCCGTCTGATTTATTTGCAGCAATACCCTTATCGGATGGTAAATACCGGGTTATAACCATGCTTGATGGGTCCGATAAGGATTCAAAGGCAGATGTAGCAAAGCTCGTGGAGAAGTTTCAAAAACTTGTTCCCGTAAAGGGTATATTGACGGCGCCTACGCGTCTGGAAACCATAAAGTGTCATCGGCGATGTGCGACTAAATTAAGATCAGGTCGCGTCTTTTTATTAGCTGATGCGGCTCACGAACAATCTGCCTTAGGGGACCATGACTTAAATTCAGGCATACATGATGCGGTGAACCTGGGGTGGAAACTCGGGTGTTTTATCCGTGGTTGGGTTCAGGAAAGTTATCTGGATAGCTACGAAAGCGAGCGATTAAAGGTCGCGCAATCTTTGCAGCAAAATACCCATGCAGCGATGAAAGTGATTCTGGCTCGCTCTTATTTGGGTCAATTTATCCGTGATGTCATTGCTCCACTTATACTCAGCTACCCTGCTGCAGAAAATCAGTTGAAGAGAATTTTGGCGGATAGTAAAGCCTCTTACGGAGACAGCCCCATTACATACTGGGGTAGGGATTATGGTACAGGGATTGCGACGCGTATAAAAGAAGGCTTTTTATCCGGTGTTTTTGCCGGAGACGGTGCTCCCAGTTTTGATCTGATGATCCCGAAAGATTTTAAGCGCGTGAAGCTGGCCAAACTAAAAACGTCAGAAAATTATTTGCTCTTATTCATGCAAGGCGAGAAATCAAAAGATTTTCATAAGCTTTATCAAGAATTCCAAAACGTTAAAAAACGTCTAAATGGATTTGCCGAGTGTTATTATATCATTGGCGAGCATGCTGTCGATTATACAAATCTGGATAAAAATCTTGAAGATGTATACATAGATCCAGATGGTAGGGGACACCAGATTTACAGATGTTTTGATCCAACGATACTCATTATACGTCCTGATAACTATGTCTGTTATCGAGGGGATACACATCTAAACAGCCTAGAACCTTTCTTGCTGCAATACTTTAATCCAGAAGCGTTTGCTCATAAAGCCGATGAGACAAAGGCCTCTGTAAATATTGCCGTTTAAATCAAGGCGACAGTAAGGAAACGATATCCGTAACCAATTTCTTGACCCCATTTTTTCGGGTAAGAGGATCATTCCAGGCACGGATAAAAAACACACTGTGATCGGCCCTTACTTTGCCGAACTGTTTCTGTATAAACTGGATGAGTTTTTCTGGGTTTTTGAATTCTTGGTTGCGGAAGTGAATCACCGCACCTTTTTCGCCGGCGTCAATTTTTTGAATGTTGGCTTGGCGGCAAATTTCTTTGATTTCAATAATGTCTAAAAGGTTTGTAACTTCATCTGGGATTGGCCCAAATCGATCGATAAGTTCGGCGGCAAATCCATCGATTTCCTCTTTGGTTTTTAGAGAAGAGATGCGGCGATAAAGACTCATGCGTAAGGGCAAGGAACTGACATAATCTTCTGGGATTAAAACAGCGGCACCATAATTAACCTGTGGTGACCAGGCATCGGCTTTTTCTTCCATGAGTTCACTCGATTCGGCTTTAGCCGCATGGATCGCATCCTCTAGCATTTGTTGATAGAGTTCCACACCCACTTCACGGATGTGTCCCGATTGTTCGTCTCCTAATAGATTGCCGGCACCACGGATGTCCATATCATAACTAGCTAATTGAAACCCAGCCCCTAGGTTGTCGAGTGTCTGCATAACCTCCAGCCTTTTTCTCGCTGTCTCTGTTATTTGGTTCATGGGTAGAGTTAAGTAGGCATAGCCTCGTTGATTCGAGCGCCCCACACGACCACGTAATTGGTAGAGCTGGGATAAACCGAACATGTCGGCTCGATGAATAATGATTGTATTGGCCGTGGGTATATCGATTCCCGATTCAATAATATTTGTTGAAAGCAGCAAATCATACTGACCCTCATAAAAATCCGTCATAATTTTTTCCAAGTGTGCTGTCGGCATTTGACCATGGGCTGCAGCCATGGATATCTCGGGTACCAGTTCTTGTAATTGTTCATAGACTTCGTCTAAATCTGCAATGCGTGGGCAGACATAAAATACGTGACCGCCGCGAAAATGTTCTCGCATAATGGCTTCGCGAATGATAACACCATCAAAGGGTGTAACAAATGTTCGGACACTCAAGCGATCAACTGGTGGTGTCGCGATAATGCTGAGGTCGCGAACCCCCGTTAGCGCCATTTGCAAGGTGCGAGGAATCGGGGTGGCGGTTAGCGTCAGTACATGTACATTCGATTTCAGTTGTTTTAATTTTTCTTTCTGGGTCACACCAAAGTGTTGTTCTTCATCTACGATGACCAACCCCAGATCCGCAAACTTTATGTCTTTAGCGAGTAGCGCATGAGTGCCAATAATTATATGTACGTCGCCTTTTTCTAAATCCGTTTTAATTTTTTCTTTCTGGCTGGCAGAAACAAAACGAGAGAGTTGTTGCACGTTTATACCAAAACCATCGAATCGTTTTGTGAAGTTTTGAAAATGTTGCCGACACAATAATGTGGTTGGGGCGATAATCGCCACTTGTTTGCCTTGAGCTGTCACGATTTGGGCTGCCCGTAAGGCTATTTCTGTTTTTCCAAAGCCCACATCCCCACAGACCAGACGATCCATGGGTTTGCCGGCCGCCAGGTCATTAATGGTATCTTCAATTGCACGGTCTTGATCGTCCGTTTCAGCGTAGGGGAATCGGGCGCTAAATTCCTCGTATGAAGGCTGTTTCTCAAAAGAATCTGCTTGCCGGATATGCCGTTCGGCGGCAATACGCAGCAGCTTATCCGCAATTTCTTTAATGCGTTCCTTGACTTTTGCTTTGCGAGCCTGCCAGGCAGCGCCCCCTAAACGATCCAGGGTCACCTCACTATCTTGAGATCCAAAACGAGAAAGGACATCCATGTTTTCTACGGGAATAAAAAGTTTATCCCCTTGGTCGTAAAGGAGACATAAGCAGTCATGAGCTGCGCCGCCTGCATCAATATTAACCAAATCAAGAAATTGTCCCACACCGTGATCTATATGAACCACATGGTCACCCGGATTGAGAGAGGAGGCTTCGTGTATAACTAAATCAGATCGCTTTTGTTTACGATGTGGCCGGGTCAGGCGATCGCCCAAAAGATCTTGTTCACTGATAACCACAAAATTATCCGTTAAAAAACCTTTCGGTAAATCCAGCGTTGTCAGTGCAACCATACCTTGTTTTAGTTTCTTTATGTCTTGCCAGGAGTGGATCGTTGTTAGATTTGAGATACCGTGTTCTTGTAGCAATTGGTGCAGTCGCGTGAGAGACCCTTGCGTATAACAGGCGAGCAAATAAAAATCCTTGTTCCATGTTATGAGTTGTTCACGGAATACGTCATAAGGATTTTTATCTTTTGGCGCCAGTTCACTTAGCAAATTCTGCGCCTGGCAATTAAATTGTTGATGAGAATCGGGTTCTTGGAAGGTGGAGAACTGAATGACCGTATGCCCCTGTAAAGCCTTCAGGCAGTCTTCTATAGGCCAGTATAGGCGATTGGGGGCAAGGCTGCGGTATGGGGTTTCGTCTTTAAATTTTAAACTGGATTGCCGTGCCTTATAATAATCTGAAATTAATTCGGAACGAGCATGAAAAGCATCCATAATTTTCCCTGGCAGCGTCAGAATGGGCTTTTCTACATAGTCCAGCAGCGTTGCCATATCTTCATAAAAAAGAGGCAGAAGATGCTCCACACCCTGGGGCATGCGCTCTTCTTTGATGGCATTATAAATGGGATCTTTACGGGCGACATCTCCAAACTCCACTAAATATCTATTGAGAAAACGCGACCTTTCGCCCTCTTGTATGATCGCTTCACTTGCAAATTGCAAATTAACACTAGTCAGGGGGGTTAAGCGTCGTTGTGTCATGGGGTCAAAGCTATATAAACTTTCAATCGTTTTGCCAAAAAGATCAAGGCGTGCGGGATATTCCATGTGGGAGGTAAATAAATCAATAATTCCTCCACGAACGGCAAACTCGCCCGGTTCTCGTACGGTATCGACGCGCAAGAAACCGTTTTTTGTTAAATTCTGTATAAGGAGTTCAACCTCTATATTCTGACCCACCGCTAGATTTACAGGTAATGCGCTGAATATACTGCGTGGAGGGATGCGTTGTAAAAAGGCCGACGCCGTGGTCAGGATAATACACGGCGTTTTTTCACAGGTCAGTCGAGAAAGGGCCGACATGCGCTGCGCCATTAAATCTATCCGCGGCGAAACACGATCATAAGGTAGACAATCCCAGCTCGGGAATTTTACAACAGGGATGTCCTTGTCCATAAACTTCAATACATGCTCGGCCATTTCCATGGCTTCATCATCCGAGGCGATGTATATGAGATTGCGCTGGTGTTCAGAAAATATAGCCGCGAGTTGAAAAAATTCATAAGTTTCAGGACAACGGGCGTATGTAACCCAACAAGGATCGGTTGTTAAGAGATTAGACTTAATGTATGCAAATTTCATAAGGCCATATCTTGATTGTCTATATTGGTTTCTACCGCAATGAGGCAGTTGTTTGCGAATATACACATATTTTCAGATCTTAAGAAAAGAAAAGCTAAGCTTTTTTCAAAAAAATGGCTTTCAAGACAATGGTGGATCTACCTATACGACATTCAACTTCGGCTTCATTATCCGTCAGGCGAATGTTTTTAACGACTGTCCCTCTTTTGAGGGTTAGAGAGGATCCCTTCACATTCAGGTCTTTGATTAAGGTTACTGAATCACCATCTTGTAATATATTGCCGTTGGAATCTTTAACGTCCATGTGTACTACCTATATGTTTTAAGCTTCAAAAGCTTCTGCCCATGTGCCTCTTGTGGCTGCCTTTGAATATTCTGTCGCACGATTTTCAAAGAAATTGGTATGCTCAACGCCGTTTAAAATAGCATCTAGCCAGGGTAGAGGGTTTTGATGCGTATGATAAATAGGTTTTAAGTCGAGCTGTGTCAGTCTTCTGTCGGCGATATAGCGAATGTATTTTTTTACTTCATCAGGGGTTAAGCCCTCGATAGCTCCCATTTCGAATGCCAGATCAATAAAAGCGTCCTCGTGCTCGATAATTGTATTGCAGGCCTCATAGAGATCATTTTCAAATTCTGTTGTGCGAATCTCCGGGTTTTCGCTTAAGAAGGTATGAAACAATTTAATAATGGATTGCATGTGTAAGGTTTCGTCTCGTACCGACCACGAAACAATTTGCCCCATACCCTTCATTTTATTAAAGCGAGGGAAGTTCATGAGGATAGCAAAGCTTGCAAACAATTGTAGACCTTCGGTAAAGGCGCCGAATACAGCCAATGTTTTCGCGATATCCGTTTTTGTTTCTGTGCCAAACTGTTGCATATAATCGTACTTATCCTTCATTTCCTTATAACGAAGAAATGCGGTGTATTCAGCCTCTGGCATGCCAATGGTATCTAGTAGATGGGAATAGGCGGCCACATGGATGGTTTCCATATTCGAAAAAGCCGCTAGCATCATTTGTACTTCTGTGGGTTTAAAAACACGAGAATAGTGCTTCATATAACAGTTGTTGACTTCGATGTCTGCCTGGGTGAAGAACCGGAAAATCTGTGTGAGTAGATTACGCTCACCAGCGGTCAATTTATTATGCCAGCATTGCACATCGTCGGCTAAAGGAACCTCTTCAGGCAACCAGTGAATTTGTTGCTGCGTCAGCCATGCGTCATAGCACCAGGGGTAGCGAAAAGGCTTATATACGTGGTGCTCATCGAGAAGCGTCAGTGGCTTTTGGTTTATTGACATGCTAGGCATTCCTCATAATCAGTTTCTGTCGTGGCCGTTGGGGCAATGTAAGCTATGTTCGCCACTGTAGCGGGTGTGGTTGTTTCCATTTTTCCCATACTGACCGTTTGAGCCGCAACAATTTCAGCCCGTTGGATAGATTTTGACCGGCAATAATACATACTTTTTACACCCTTTTTCCAGGCTTGGAAATGGATTTGATGCAGATCTTTTTTATGGATATCCGAAGGGATAAACACATTCAACGATTGAGCTTGGCAGACGAATGGAGTTCTATCCGCCGCATGCTCAATAACCCAACGTTGATCCAGCTCAAGAGCGGTCTTAAAGACATCCCTTTCATCATCGGTTAAGAAATCTAAATGCTGCACGGATCCGTTGTTAACGGTAATCGATGACCATGAATCTTCATCATTGCGGCCGTATTTTTCTAAAACAGCTTCTAAGTATTTATTGCGCACGTTAAAAGATCCCGACAAGGTTTTGTGGGTATAACTATTGGCTGCAATAGGCTCAATCCCTGGAGAGGCACCGCCGCATAAAGTAGAAATAGAAGCCGTTGGGGCAATGGCTGTCTTATTCGAGAATCTTTCTTCGAAACCAAAATCCGCCGCATCGGGGCACGCACCGCGTTCTTTTGCCAATACCTTGGACGCTGCATCTACACCTTTTTTGATGTGCTCGAACATCTTTTTGTTCCAAACTTTGGCCATAACCGATTCAAAAGGAATATTGTTCGCCTGTAGGAAGGAGTGATATCCCATGGCACCCAAGCCAACGCTGCGCTCACGACTGGCGGAGTATTTGGCGTTAGCCATGGATTCAGGGGCTTTTTTAATAAAATCTTCGAGCACATTGTCCAGAAAACGCATGATGTCTTCTAGGAATAGCTCGTTATCTTTCCATTGAGGGTAGTATTCCAAATTCACAGAGGAAAGACAGCAAACCGCGGTCCGCATTTTTCCGTACTGATCAATGCCCGTTGGTAGCGTGATTTCACTGCACAGGTTTGACATTTTAACCGGTAAACCAGCCAGTTTGTGATGCTCAGGAATGGCTCTATTCACATGATCAATAAAGACTATATAAGGCTCGCCCGTTTCCACGCGGGCTGTCAGCAAACGAATCCATAAGGATCGGGCAGATACCGTGCGAATAACCATATTGTCTTTTGGGCTTGTTAGGGCCCATTCTTCATCATTTTCTACCGCCCTCATGAAGGCGTCTGATACCAAAACACCATGATGTAGGTTTGGTGTTTTACGATTGGGATCGCCACCGGTGGGTCGGCGCAGCTCTATAAATTCCTCAATTTCAGGGTGAGAAATAGGTAAGTAAACCGCCGCATTTCCACGGCGCAGAGAACCCTGGCTAATGGCGAGAGTCAGTGTATCCATAACCCGTATAAAAGGAATAACACCACTGGTTTTACCATTGGCAGAAATTTTTTCCCCAATAGAGCGCAAATTGCCCCAGTAACTGCCAATACCACCACCACGGGCGGCTAGCCAGACGTTTTCTGTCCAGATATTGACAATGCCTTCTAGGCTGTCATGAGCCTCGTTTAAGAAGCAAGAAATAGGTAGACCCCTAGATGTCCCCCCATTGCTTAAGATGGGAGTGGCTGGCATAAACCATAATTGGCTCATATAATCATAAATGCGTTGGGCATGTGCATCATCATCCCCATAGTAGCTGGCAACCCGTGCAAAAAGATCTTGATAGCTTTCCCCGGGCATTAAATAACGGTCTTCCAGAGTGGCTTTACCATACCCTGTAAGAAGCGCGTCTCTGCTTCTGTGGACCGTTACTTGAGCCCCACCTTGCAGCTGCACCGTATCTAACATTTGTCTTCCGTTTCCATTCATGCCCTGGACTCCAGTTACCTAAATTTTGAGGGGAGAATCCCCTATTGACTAACGACACTTGCCGCAGTCACGTCTTAAAAAGCGCATAATATATTGTTTTTATTGGGATTTGATTGAGAATCACATAGTCTGATGCAAAAAACAAGTCTGACGTTGTGGTTCTCAGTGACTCAATGTTTCAAGGGTCACATGCCCGTCTATCTAGAGTATAAATTTCGGGCTCGTAGGTCAAGATATCATCGGCATGGAGAAGAAAGTTTTTATCAAAACCTTTGTTTTTCTTAAGCGATCTTACATAAAGAAAAAATCGGCTTCCATAGTTGCAGCGGGTCAAACGGGTAGCTGGTTTTAATTTTACGTTCAATGTCCGTTGTTTTCCTCAGGAGGGTGAGGATTTCGGGCTCTGACCATTTAGAAATATGTCGCAGGCATTCATCCTGTTCTTTAAAAAAGATAGGGGGGCGGATCATCTGCACCGCTTGGCTGGCAGGGGTTCCCTTCGCAATAATTGCTTTTAATTGGATGAGTTTGGAAAAGTGCTGATTAATGGACCGCAAAATATTTATTTCTTCTGCCCCTAACATTTTGGCCTCATGATAACTGCGCAGGACATCTGAAAGTATACGGTCCCCTAGTTTGGATACGATGGGTTTGACATTTGCCTCTCGAAAGTCGGACATGCAAGATTGAAAATCATTCAAGGTTATTTCCGTTCCCGCATCCACATAAAGTGGTAGCTTTTGTAAGGCTGAAAGGACGGCTTCTAGGTTGTCTTCCATTTGTTGTACGGCCAATAGCTGTGCTTCTCGCGATAAGCTCGATTGTAAGGGCTGCGCGAGCTCCTGTAGGAACAGCTGTTTATCTTTTCCTGTGCTTAAATAGCATGGTGTAAAGGCCGCGTTTTTTGCTTTTTCGTGTAATAATTTGAGCTTTTTTATGGAAGAGCCAATCATAGCCGGGACGATCAACTGAATGCCATTGGCCATGGATTCCATATGCGATTCAATCGCATTTGCCGATTTATCGGTTGCATCCGTAATCACGATGAGCTTATGTTGAGCCGCTTTCGAAAAAAGGTCACCTTGATGGACGAGCAAAGATGGATCATTCAAAAAATCAGCTTGCTCAACCCACAGGACTTGCGCTTGCTTCTTTTGAAGCAGAGTATGGACCAAATTTTGAGTCTTATGATTTAAATAAGCCTCATGAGTGCCATACAAGAAAATACTGGATGGATTTGCCTGCGTTAATGCGGAAAAATCGATTTTCATCTATTTTAAATCTTTATTTTGTAAATAACTGGCCACATATAAATTAATCGTATGCGCAATAATCCGTAAGGCTTTTTCCCGGGAAGATTCCTCTGCAATATTCGAAGAATATGACGCGGTTTGAGCCTCTGGCCCCAAGGAGAAAGACGCGGTTTCCGTAACGCCATCTTCAAAAACAACTTTATTGTTGGCGGTATCAATGAGTTTAAACCGAGCACGAATCAGCATTTCTTCATGCCGGGCTGTACCATCCTTACGAAACCCTAGTTTACGGATGGACTCGTTCAGGATTACCTCTAGCGTATAGCGAGTATCTGCGTGATTTTTTTCCGTCATGGTGTCCAGTAAAAAATTACGTAAAACCTGTCCGGGTCTGTCCGCAATAACATCCACATGGACATCTTTCAGTTGCGCCATGGTAAAGGATTCACCCTGCGGTGCATACAAAGGCTCAAAGCCACAACCGCCTAAGGTTATGAGCAACACGAGGCTAAATAACGATATTGATGATCTTATTGGGGACAATTATAATTTTCCTTACTTGTTTATCTTCAATCATACGTTGAACATTTGGCAATTCCAAAGCTATTTTCTCGATGGCTTGTGAATTTAAGCCCACTGGGATTTCGATGTTGCCACGGAGCTTACCGTTAATCTGAACCGCCATAGCGATACTATCTATTTGCAGAAAGCGTTCTTCAGCGACAGGCCACGGCTCATGAACCAGAAGGCTATTATACCCCATACGGCTCCATAGTTCCTCTGTTATATGGGGAATGATAGGGTTGAACAGTTGTAAGAAGACTCTTAATCCATATGTGCGCGTCGCCACGCTTAAGTCTTTAGATTGTTTTTCAAACTCATTATGCAGCTCCCGCATCCGCGCGACGTATTTATTGAAATGAAATTTTTCTAAATCTTGTGTGCCGACAGCTATGGTTTTGTGTAAAAGCTTTAAAAAGTTTTCATCTGCTGTGTGGGATGTGCTTTCTATGGCATGGTTTTCTATCACAAATTTCCATACACGATTTAAGTATTTCCAAATACCTTGTATGCCCGAATCCGTCCATTCCAGGTCTCTTTCAGGAGGGCTATCAGACATCATAAACAAACGTGTGGCATCGGCACCATAGGTGCGCATCATTTCATCCGAATCAATGACATTCTTTTTAGACTTGCTCATTTTTTCCGAACGACCAACAACGACGGGTGTGTGATCGCTGATTTTTATAAATTGCCCCTTATCATTTTTGCTGACTTCTTCTGGGGTCAGCCATTGTCCTTGGGTGTCTTTATAGGTCTCATGACATACCATACCTTGTGTCATGAGCTGCTTAAAGGGCTCATCAAAACTTAAATACCCGCACTTTTTTAAGGCGCGAGTGAAAAATCGAGAATACAAAAGATGCATAACTGCGTGCTCGATGCCGCCTATATATTGGTCGACAGACATCCAGTATTTAACCGATTCTTTGTCAAAAGGATCCAACGATTGCGGAGAGCAGAATCTTAAGAAATACCAAGAAGACTCAAAAAATGTATCTAGAGTATCCGTAACCCGCGTTGCTTTCGTACCGCAGGTTGGGCAATTTACATGCTTCCATGTGGGGTGATGGTCCAAAGGATTGCCTGGTTTGTCAAAAGTTACATCTTGGGGCAGAACCACAGGCAGATCTTTTTGCGGAACAGGTACAGGCCCACAGTCCGGGCAACGTATAATCGGTATCGGGCAACCCCAATATCGTTGGCGGGAAACCCCCCAATCGCGTAAACGATAGGTAATCGCTTTACGACCCAACGACAAATCTTCTAGTTTTTTTATCATGGAGGCTTTAGCGTCTGCCACATTCAATCCATTTAAGAATTGAGAATTCATCAGCAAACCATCATCTGTATAGGCTGTCGCTTGTACATCCGCAAGACCTGTCGGGTCTTGTATGACTTGTTGGATGGGTAATTTATACTTTACCGCAAACTCATGATCTCTTTCATCATGCGCTGGGCATCCAAAGATGGCCCCCGTGCCATAATCCATCAAGACAAAGTTGGCGATGTAGACGGGTAATACCCAAGATGCATCGAGGGGATGGTGAACTTTTAATCCCGTGTCGAAGCCTTTTTTTTCTGCCTTTTCAATATCTTCTAAACTTGTGCCCAGGGCGTTACACTCTTTTATAAATTGCAACATTTGGGGATGTTGTTGCGCGAGTTCTTCGGCGATCGGATGGTTCGGAGAAATGCCACAAAAAGAAGCTCCAAAAAGGGTATCTGGGCGTGTTGTAAAGATCTCTAAGGTTTCTGGCCGGTCTTGAAGCTTAAAGTTTACAAAAGCCCCTTCGGATCTGCCAATCCAATTTTGTTGCATGGTGATGACTCTCTCGGGCCAGCCGGTGAGTGTATCCAATGAATCAAGTAAGTCTTGTGCAAAATCAGATATTTTTAAAAACCATTGAGAAAGGCGTCGGCGTTCGACAGGGGCGCCAGAGCGCCAGCCTTTACCGTCTACCACTTGTTCATTGGCAAGAACCGTGTTCTCCACTGGATCCCAGTTCACCAGAGACTCTTTTTCATAAACTAAATCATTTTGAAAAAAATCTAAGAAAATTTTTTGTTCTTGCGCGTAATAGCTAACATCGCAAGAGGCTAGTTCCCTCGACCAATCATAGGCAAACCCCACAGGTTTTAATTGGTTGCGCATACTTTCAATGTTCTTGTATGTCCAGTCCCCTGGATGAAGATTGTTTTGAATCGCTGCATTTTCAGCGGGCAAGCCAAAGGCATCCCAGCCCATAGGATGAAGAACGTTAAATCCTTTAGCCATTTTAAAACGAGCCACCACATCACCAAGGGTATAGTTACGAATATGTCCCATATGGATGCGACCCGATGGATAAGGGAACATTTCCAGCACATAGTATTTGGGTTTATCAGAAGATGCAGTGGCTTGAAAACATTGATCTTGATCCCAACGACTTTGCCATTTAGGTTCTGTGTCTCTGAAATTATAACGTTCCGTTTGCGTCATGGTTTTTTATCTTTCTTAAAATTTACTTCCAACCTTCAATTGTCTGGCTTTTGTCAGGATGGATTCTTCTAAATCATTTACGGTTTTGGCATCAATGGTAGAATCGGCCCATTGTTTTGTGCGGGCATCGAATACCTGTTTGTGAACAGCTACACGTACGCCATTTGCGCTTAAGTTTTTGTCCAATATAAAGACGTCCAGCTTTAATCTTTCGTTTTTTGCGGATTCAGGCATATACCATTCCGTGAGAATAACACCCCCAAAAGGGTCAACGCTGCGCAGAGGCATAAAGGAAACCGTATCGAGGGCGGCTCTCCATAAAAACTCGTTTACGGTAATGCCGGTGGTCGCTTGAGCATTGTTGGATTTGCCACCAAAGGTAAACAAATCATCTCCAAACAATTGACCTAAGTCTTTATCCCGTCGAGATTTATTATCTAAAATATCTGAATCATCATATGTCAATGGCTCCGATTGGCAGCCGGCAACGATTACCGCTATGAATAGGATCTTGGAAACACACGTACGCATACATAAAACCTCATGATTTAACACCCTGAGACCATTTCAAAACGTCTTTTTTGGGTGATTTCGTCGTCAAGGTTCCGCTTCCGGTGCTCACGTACGAAGAGGTACGCTGCGCTCCGGTTCTCACCTTTCCTATAAATCTCTCCAAAAAAGCCAGTTTTGAAATGGCCTCACCCTATAGTCTTAGCACATTTAACAGAAAATTCTAGATTTGAATTTTCAACCGATGGCCGGGCACAATAATTTTACAAAAACCATGAAAAATTGTGTAGGATGAAAAGGTTATGTAACGAAAAGAAGGAATATGACGATATGCGGAAAACACTGATTTTTTCTGTTTTATCTTTGATGATCGGATGGGATTTTTCCTTTGCCTCTGCCGTGGAGATATTGGAGTCGGGTGTTTTTTTCTATCCATCAAAAGATGGTGCTGCAGTAGAATCAATAAGTTTATCGACCATGCGGGGAAACGGTGGCGAGCTTATCCTACCGGATTACCTCTCCAACAAAATTGGAATTACAAGGAAAATAGACACGTTTAAGCAATCTAGAGAGCCTTATGGTCGGACGGAGTCAGGGGACGTTCTTTACCCAACGATTCTTTTGATATTAACTTTAGAGGAACTCAAGGCTTGCGCCGATCAAATATCGCAGCATGAGTCGATAAACGGTAAAACATTTGCACAGGAAATCAAAGATGCGGATATCTCGCAAGGATCCTTTTGTATTTTAGCCCATGATACATCGATAAGTGAACCTAAAGATATAAGTGTTCTTTACGGAAGTGGTCCGTTTCAAGAGGCGTCAAAGGTTTCGATCGCACATCTCGTGATGGATGCGGAGCCGATGACTCTAGATAAATGGAAGACGGGAACGTGTGGCCCGTATTTCAATTATACTATAGAAATGTTCATGAAGAGTGAGTTTGCCCTTTTACCTGGCTTTAACGTGTGTTGTTTCAAGTTTGGGGTTGAATAAATGAACCTCATTTTACCGGATGGAAAGAATCGTTGTTTTGCGAATCATGTGGGTAAAGAAATCTATGCGACCTATCATGACGAGGAGTGGGGGCGACCGCAGTATGAGGATACTCATTTATTTGAAATGCTGATTTTGGAGGGGGCACAAGCTGGGTTAAGTTGGGAGACTATTTTAAAACGGCGGGATGCCTATCGACAGGTGTTTTTGGGCTTTGATCCAGAAAAAGTTGCACGCATGTCGGATGATGATTTGGAAAAAATTCTTCAAGACGATCGTATCATCCGTAATAGAAAAAAAGTTTTTGCAACACGCCAAAATGCGAAAGTATTTTTAGCTATACAGAAAGAGTACGGCACTTATAGCACTTATCACTGGTCGTTTGTGCAGAATAAACCGATACAAAACCATTGGACGCAATTGAAGGATGTTCCAGCTCAAACGTCAGAAAGCTTGGCTTACTCAAAAGATTTAAAAAAGAGAGGCATGAGCTTTGTGGGTCCAACAATTATATATGCTTATATGCAAGCCGTTGGTCTGGTGAATGATCATCTCACAGACTGTTGGCTTTACGGATCTTGACCTTATGGAGAATAAGGTTAATATCGCTTTATAAGGCTTTTAGGAAAGAAGTTTGATGCACCGAATGTATACATTAGATGATTTAGCTGCCAAAAATAAAAAAGTTCTCGTGCGGGTAGATTTAAATATGCCCATGCAAGATGGACTTATCCTGGATGACGATCGGATGAATCGGATTGTTCCGACCCTTTTAGAGCTCTGTCGTCAACAAGCAAAAGTTATTATTTGTTCTCATCTGGGGCGTCCGAAGGGAAAAGATTTAAGCTTGTCGATGCAAGGAATTGCAGAGCATCTGAGCCAAAAAACGGGTGTGCCTGTTGTCTTTATTGCTGATTTAGATAATGCGGGAAAAATCATTGAAGACTTACCTGCAGGGCATATAGCTTTTTTAGAAAATTTACGCTTTCACCCAGGTGAAGAAAGTAATGATACAACTTTTGCTCAGCACTTAGCCACTTTAGCAGATGTTTATGTAAACGAAGCTTTTTCTGTATCCCACAGAGCGCATGCTTCGGTTGAGGCTGTGGCTCATTTGTTGCCAAGTTATGCAGGGCGTCAGATGCAAGCGGAAATAAAAGCGTTATCTTTAGCGTTTGATCATCCGCAAGAGCCAATTATTGCGATTGTGGGTGGCTCGAAAGTTTCTACCAAACTCAGTATACTGAAAAGCTTAGCACAGAAAGTGATGTATCTAGTTCCTGCAGGTGGACTCGCCAATACATTTGCCTTGGCTCATGATATCAGTGTCGGGCGTTCCATTTGTGAGCCAGATATGCTCGATATGGTGATGGAAATTGAAGAGGTGGCCTTAAATTCGGGCTGCGCTATTCTTTCACCTAGCGATGTCGTCGTTACAGACGCCTTATCCCCTGATGGTAAACATAGGATTTGCTTGCCTAGCGAAGTGCATTATAAAGAAATGATTGTGGATTTTGGGCCGCAAACCGTACACGATATCTTCAAAATATCACAATTGTGTCGGACGCTTATATGGAATGGCCCTTTAGGTGTGTTTGAGGTGCCTCCTTTTGAACAGGGGAGTGTGGAGTTAGCTCGTAAAATCGCCAACCTTACCGAACGGCACGGATTATTTAGTGTTGCCGGTGGCGGCGAAACGAATGCTGTGATCCATCAGGCCAACGTCCATGATAAGTTTAGTTACATGTCGACGGCAGGCGGGGCTTTCCTGGAATGGATCGAGGGCAAAAAATTGCCTGGTGTAGAGGCGCTTAAACGAGAGTCTGTTAATGTCAAAAAAAAAGATGGTAAAGTGAGTTATGGAATTTAAACAAAAAATTGAATTAGCTTGGGACAATAAAGCGGAATGGACGCCGGGACAGCTTACGGATTTAAGGACATTGGTGGCAGATGTTTACGAGAACTTGGATGCTGGAAAATGGCGGGTGGCCGAAAAAATTGATGGCCAATGGCAGGTGCACACATGGCTGAAAAAAGCGATTCTCCTGTCTTTCCGGTTATGGGAAAACGAAATAGGCGATCATAGCTTTGACAAAATACCTTTAAAATTTAGCCGTTGGGATCGGGAGACATTTCTTTCTGCCAGTATCCGGGCCGTACCTGGTAATGTGGTTCGATATGGGGCCTATATTGCACCTAAGGTGATTCTGATGCCGAGCTTTGTCAATGTGGGGGCCTTTGTAGATGAAGGGACTCTCGTCGATACATGGGCAACCGTAGGATCTTGTGCGCAGGTAGGTAGAAACTGTCATATTTCTGGCGGCGCTGGTATTGGCGGTGTACTAGAACCTTTGCAAGCCAATCCCGTAATTATAGAAGACGAGTGTTTTATCGGTGCCCGCAGTGAAGTGGTTGAAGGCATGATTATAGAAAAGGGTGCCGTTATTGGTATGGGCGTCTTTTTAGGGGCTTCAACGCCGATTTTAAATCGGCAAACGGGTGAATTAAGTTATGGTCGGATTCCTGCATATTCTGTTGTTATATCCGGAACCTTGCCAGGAAAACCCATGATCAATGGCCAACCTGGGCCTCACTTGCCTTGCGCCGTTATTGTCAAGCAGGTAGACGAAAAAACTCGTTCCAAAACTTCGATAAACGAACTTTTAAGGCTGTAGGTATAATGACTGTTGATGTGGTTGAACTCACAAAAAACCTTATTCAGAGGCCAAGTATAACGCCCGATTGTGCGGATGTTCTATCTTATGTGCAAGACCTATTAACGAGCTATGGCTTTACATGCGTACCTATGAATTTTCAATCGACAGGAAAGCCGGAAGTTCATAACTTATTTGCCTATAAGGGGGTGGGGTATCCTCATCTATGCTTTGCTGGACATCTAGATGTGGTTCCTGTTGGCAATGAAGAGGGATGGTGCTTCCCCCCGTTTTCCGCAACGACGGCAGACGATAAAATATATGGCCGCGGAGCTGTAGATATGAAGGGCGCTGTTGCCGCATTTATAGGGGCGGCTTTAGATTATCTCCCTTCCTTAAATGCCGGGACCATCAGTCTTTTGATAACGGGTGATGAAGAAGGCGACGCTATAGATGGGACGGCCCCTTGTCTGCGGCAGTTACAAGAAATGCAGATGGTGCCAGATTTTTGTATTGTTGGCGAACCCACATCGGAAAACCATGTGGGGGATATGATTAAGAATGGCCGTCGGGGCTCTTTATCTGGAAAAATAACGGTGAGGGGCAAGCAGGGCCACGTGGCCTATCCCCACCGAGCCGTAAATCCTATACCGCAGCTCGTTTCGTTTCTGAATCATTTACAAAAAAGGCATTGGGATGATGGAAATGATTATTTTGATCCCTCAAATTTAGAAGTAACATCGATGACGGCGGACAATGTCGCCAGTAATGTCATCCCCCATCAGGCATCGGCTCAGTTTAATATTCGATATAATACGCAGCTAACCCAAGATGAGATTCAATCCATCATTAGGCGCCTTGCAGAAGAAAACTGTCATGACTTTGTTTTGGATTTTAACGGCTCAGCTCAACCCTTCATAAGCGGATGCCCGGAGTGGGGAGTCCTTGTTTTACAAGCCATTATCGATTCGACAGGAAATGCGCCACGGGTTTCGACAACGGGAGGTACGTCTGATGCACGATTTATTCATGCTTATTGCCCCGTTATAGAATGTGGCCTAACGAACGAAACAGCTCATGCGGTGGATGAGCATGTGGCGCTTCAAGATCTCCACACATTACAAAATATCTATCGTCAGATACTCCACAGCCTTTTTATGAAGCCTTAGCTTTGTGTTTCATCCAGACGTAAAATGGAAATCCTGAAAACACCAAAAGCATACCCAGATATACAGCCTTTTGTCCCGCACCAACAGTGATGATAAGTGTAAACACAAAAGCGATAAAGCCAACAATAGAAGACTGAATGCGTTGACGAAGTGTGAGCTGGTTTGGTTGGCACCATATAAAATAAAGGTCGGCAAGGGCTGTATACACATACGTTAAGATAACTGTAAACGTTACAAAAATAATGATGGTATTGAATTGCTCCACAAGGCTGGATTTGTAATTCAACAGTAACAAAAAGCACATCAAAACACTGGAAACGATCAGCGCCATATAGGGAGACCCTTTTTTATTGTGCTTATCAAAAAACAAAGGAAAAAGGCTGTCTCTCGCGGCGGCAACCGGTATTTGGCCCTGGACAATCATTAAGCCGTTCAATGTGCCGAGGGTCGAAACAATCGCGGCAATAGCGATCAGCGGGCCAGCCCAGGATCCAAAAATAATCGCTCCGGCTTCGACAAATGGTGCCGGCGACTTGGCCAGTTGCTCTGCCGGCAACAAACCCAAAATGACAATCATAATGCCAAGGTAAATAAAGGCTGCAAATAATGTTCCATAAATAGTGGCTTTTGGGATTGTCGTATGGGGATCCTTAACATCCTCTGCTGGGATTGTTGCGGATTCCAGGCCCACAAAGGAGAAAAGCGTAAGCGCCGCAGAAGCAAACAAGGCTGGCCAAAAAGGGATGTCACTGGGATTGATCGGCATAAAATGATCGAAATTCATATAAGGAATTCCACATATACCAATAATCAAAAGTGGGATAATTTTAAGGACAGTTGTAATCACCTGGGCTGTGCTAGCCATCTTCATACCGGCTAGGTTTAAGAAGGTTAAAATCCATACGGTGATAAAAGATATGAGGAGGCTGAGCTCAAGGTTTGTATCGAGTCCTTGCCAAAAAACCGATAGGTAGCTGACAAAGGTGACCGCTAAGGCCGCAACGCTTGCCCATGTACCGATCCAATAGCTCCAGGCCATTTGGAATCCAATAAAATCACCAAACGCATCACGACCATAGGCATAAGGCCCCCCAATCATAGGGCGGTCACGGCTAAGTTTGGCGAAAACAAAGGCCAGGCACATCGAGCCGATAGAGGTTAGCAGCATACCCAAAAGCCCCAAAGAACCATAAGCCCCTAAAGATGCCGGCAGCATAAATAGCCCAGCGCCAATAATGTTCCCGGTTACCAGGGAAGTGGCTCTCCAGAAACCAAGACTGGGCTGTGGATTGTCTGTAGCAGGAAGCACTTAAACAGTTCCTTTCTTTTCGGCGGATAAATGCCCTCTTTTCATCCAAACATAAAAAGGAAAACCAGAAAATATGAATATCATACCCGTATAAACAGCATTTTCACCAGCGCCAATCGTAATTAAAATTGTATAGCAAAAAGCCAGTAACGCAATCGTTATGGTGCGGATGAACTTGGCTTTCGACATATGATGAGGCTGTGTCATCATAATATAAAGTTCGGCGACCGTTGAGTACAAATACGGCAGCAGAATAGCAAAACTTGTAAAGCTGACGATGGCTGTGAACTGTTCCACGAGGCCTGCTTCGTAATTCATGTACAGCATAGCCGACATTAAGGAACTGGAAATAATCAGCGCCATGTAGGGGGAGCCATTGCGTGTATGCTTATCAAAAAAGGAAGGAAATAGCTTGTCCCTGGCGGCAGCCACCGGCATTTGACCTTGCAAAAGAATCCACCCATTTAATGTACCAAGGGTTGAAAATATCGCCGCACATGCAAATAGCGGCCCGGCAATGTCTCCAAATATCCGTGTCGCTGCATCGGCAAAAGGCGCCGTGGATTGTGAGAGTTCTTGCGGTGACAGCATTCCCAGAATTACGACCATCGTGCTGATATAAATGACTGCGGCAAGCAACGTGCCGAGAATTGTTGCGCGGGGAATTGTTTTTTCTGGATTCTCTACATCCTCCGCTGGGATTGTGGCGGATTCCAGTCCCACAAAAGAGAAAAGCGTAAGCGCCGCAGCCGTAGAAATCGCTGTCCAAAAAGGCATCTCGCTGGGATTGATAGGCAGGAAATGGTCCGCTTGAATATAGGGCATCCCAAATAAAACAATAATAGCCAAAGGGGCTACTTTTAAGATCGTCGTGATAAGTTGAATCGTGCCGGCCGCTTGCACACCAATAATGTTGATGATTGTAAACAGCCATACAGTAGCAAGAGAAAACAGGAATGAAACGGAAGTGTTTTGATTTAATTCCGGCCAGAAAAAGGATAAATAGCTGACAAAAGCAATAGCAATGGCGGCATTACTAGCCCATGTGCCAACCCAATAGCTCCAGGCCATTTGAAAGCCAACAAAGTCGCCAAAGGCTTCACGGCTGTAAGCGTATGGCCCGCCGATTTTTGGGAAAGCGTGGCTGAGTCTTGCAAAAACAAGTGCCAGACAAATAGACCCTGCGGCGGTTAATAACCAGCCTAATAAACCCACTGTACCAAACACACCCAAAGAGGCTGGGAGCATAAATAGCCCCACACCAACGATGTTCCCCGTAACCAAAGATGTCGCACGCCAGATACCAAGGCTAGGGCGAGGTGAGTTTGTTTGTACCATTTTAAAAAATCCTCTTATAAACTTAGGTTAGATATTTTTATGTTTTGCTGTGTAGCACCGGCCATAAAGCCACCATCTTATAAATAGAGCTAAGGTGGTCGTTATAATCAATCCTATGCTAATCGGCAACGTGGTTCGATCATAAAAATAGCCCATTATCGTTATCACAATCGCCGGCACGAGATTCTCGATACAAGCCAGGGCTGCTGCAGCTGTTCCCTTTTGATCGGGAAATTGCTCCATGGCTCCTGTGGTGGCATTGGCAAAAACGCCTCCGATACCAACAGCAAAGAGTGTAAGACTCGCACACATAATAATACTTGAGTCTGGGTACGCATAGTTAACGATCGCAAAAACTAAGCTTCCACAAAAACAAGTGTAAAGAGATACCTTAAAAACCAAATGAATGCCATACTTTTCGATCGTGCGGTTATTTATAGTGGCGCCGATAATGAATAAAACAGCCAAAAATGCGGAGTAATATCCAAAATTCGTTCTTTCTACAAAGAGCTTTTCAAAAATATGCGGGGCTTCCGCCATATAAATCCATAACCCTGAATAAATTATGGCAGAAATGAAAGAGTTCCCCATGAAGTACTTCGAGGTGAGAATGGCTGTGTAATCACATCTCATCTTTTGAAGGGAAAATTCTTTACGCTGGGCGATAGAAACGGTTTCTGGCATGAAAAAAGTCATCAGCATAAGAAAGCAACCAATAAGAAATAAACCGATAAAGTTCGTTTGCCAGCCGTAGTATTGTCCCACATAACTTCCGATGATGGGAGCAATGGCCGGTGTAAGAGAAACAACCATTTGCATGAGAGACATTATTTTTGAGAATTTCTCGCGGCTGTAAAGGTCGCGCACCATAGCGATGCCCACCACATACCCGACGGTCTGGCCTGTGCCTTGAAGAAATTGAGCCACCATTAAGGCTTCAGGCGAAGAGGCAAAGCTACAGGCCAAATTGCCAAGAGAAAAAACACCCAAGCCTACCAAAAACATGCGCCGCCGACCATAGGTGTCGGATAAAGGGCCATAAAGCGGGGCCGAAAGACAAAACCCAAATAAAGCACAGCTAATCGTCCAGGAAATAGTCGACTCATCACTATCAAAATAATCCACCAAATTGGGAAGAGTTGGAACAAACAGATCTGTTGCCATATCCGTAACGGAAATGATCGCGATCAACAAGGCGGTTATGAGTGTTATCTCTTTCGTATTCATATATGGCACTATGCGTCCTGATCAAAAACCTTGCAACATTAAAACGTTATCTATGGAAAACAAATGAGGAATATTCATAGGGTATAGATAGATGAAATACAAATTGAGGCCCTTTCAAAACGTCTTTTTTGGGTGATTTCGTCGTCAAGGTTCCGCTTCCGGTGCTCACGTACGAAGAGGTACGCTGCGCTCCGGTTCTCACCTTTCCTATAAATCCCTCCAAAAAAGCCAGTTTTGAAACGTCCTCAAATTAAAATTTAGATCCTGTGTCTCGCCTGTAGAAATTATTCTGGACAGAACGTATCAAGAGTGAGAATCTATGGATCTGATTAATTTAAGGAAATAGTTCTTAATGACTAGCGTTTATGTTTTCCCAGGCCAGGGTTCACAAAAAGTAGGTATGGGTAAGGAAATCCATGATGCTTTCCCTGAGGCTCGCCTGGTATTTGAAGAAATTGACGATGTTTTGAATCAAAACTTATCCAAAATTATCTTTAGTGGTTCAGAATCAGACTTGAATTTAACCTACAATACGCAGCCAGCTCTTATGGCGGTCAGCCTGGCCATATTCCGTGTCATGGAAAAAGCTCTCGGTGATCGTATAGAATCGATACATAGCTTTGCAGGACATTCCTTGGGTGAGTACTCAGCCTTAGCGGCAGCAGGTGTTTTATCTATTGCCGATACGGCCAAGCTTTTACGTATCCGGGGGAAAGCGATGCAAGATGCTGTACCCATAGGTGAGGGGGCGATGGCTGCAATTTTAGGCATGCCACAAAATGAATTAGAAGACGTGCTAACCGCCTCTAGACGGGGTCAAACTTGCTCGATTGCGAATGATAACTGCGCAGGTCAGCTTGTGATCAGTGGGCATTTGGAAGCCGTTGAGAGAGCTATGCAATTGGCAGATAAACAAGGCGCGCGTAAATGTATAATGTTACCAGTTAGTGCGCCTTTCCATTGTTCCTTAATGGCACCCGCAGCGGTGAAGATGGCTGAAGCCTTAAACGAAGTTACTTTTTCATCCCCTTTAAAACCTATACTGACAAACGTTACGGCGGATTTTGAGCAAGATACAACAAAAATCCGCCATAACCTAGTTGAGCAAGTCACAGGGCAGGTGCGTTGGCGAGAGAGTATCGAAAAATTAATAGATGTTGGTGTCACACAGCTCGTTGAGGTTGGCGCGGGTCGCGTGTTAACAGGCTTAAACAAAAGAATTATTCCTGACGCGCTGGCTATTTCTATACAGACGCCTCATGATTTAGACACCTTTTTTCAATCTTAAGGAGAAATTATATGTTTGATTTAACGGGGAAATCCGTATTAGTGACCGGGGCTTCTGGTTCTATAGGGAAAGAAATTGCCCTTCTGTTGCATAAGCATGGGGCTGAAGTTGCTCTTTCCGGTACACGCATGGAGCCTTTGGAGGCGTTGGCTGCTGAGATGGGGCAACGTTGTCACGTGCTTCCTTGTAATCTTAGCGATGCTGCAGCGGTTGCGCTTTTGCCTGCGCAGGCGGAAGAAAAAATGGGAAAGCTAGATATTCTGATTAATAACGCCGGTTTAACCCGTGATGGTCTTGTTATTCGCATGAAAGATGAGGATTGGGATTCGGTTCTGGCTGTGAATTTAACGGCTGCCTTTCGTTTAACAAGAGCTGTCTTGCGTGGCATGATGAAGCAAAGGTGGGGGCGCATTATCAATATATCTTCAGTTGTGGGTGTTACGGGAAATCCGGGGCAAGTGAACTATTGCGCATCCAAAGCAGGTTTAATCGGTATGTCTAAGGCTTTGGCCGCGGAGGTCGCAAGTCGAGGCGTAACGGTCAACTGTATTGCGCCTGGTTTTATTGCTACGCCAATGACAGATGTCCTGCAGGAAGATCAAAAAGAAGCAATCTTAAAACGCATACCCATGGGGCATATGGGGGCTTCAGTAGATATAGCCGCCGCCGCCCTTTATTTATCCTCTGAGGCATCTTCTTATGTAACGGGGCAAACTTTACATGTGAATGGCGGAATGTTGATGGTGTGATCTTGAAATCTATTCTTTCTTGATTATATGCATAGTAGCATAGGTTCCTGATTTCTGCCATTTCATGTGACAAATAATTGAGCCACAAAAACCAAAGAAGAAATAATGAGCCTGAACGTAAGGAATGTTTTGTTCTTTCGTTTGCATTCGGGGGGTTATACCATAAACCCGAATTCAAATCCATTGAGGGACAACAGCTATAGGAACAGGTTTTGGAACATTACCTTGCGGCTGGCTTCTGTAGCATAATGGGAGCCTGTATTTCCTCTATTTGTGGATACCAAGCCCCTGAATTAGAAACCGCGGCAATCCTAAACTTTTTTCAAAAAAAGCTTGCATAAATCAAATGGAGACCTATATATGAGTTAAGAGCCGTTGATGACGGTTGTGTTTTTATTCAGGTGGAGAATATTACAGATGTTTAATTTTTCAAAGAAAATCGCCATAGCCGCCAGTTTTGTGGCTATTTATTCGGGTCAGTTTTTTGCTTTCGCCTCTAACAGTGGCGATGCAACACCCATGTTCAGCATTAGGCAAAGCCAAGAAAGCAGCTTATTTTCTTTGCTGACAAGAGAGGTGGACAGAGATCTGCCAGATCCGTCGCAGTCACTTATGCAGCATACGCGAAGTCTCTTACAGCTACAGCCAGAGAGCATGGATCACGAAGAAATGAGGAGTAGGCTTAATAATCTGAATACTTACCGTATGCCAGAATTCCAATTTTCTTATCAGAGTTCTGGCGCAGCTGGTGGAGCCCCTCCACCAGACGATTTGTTACATAGAAAGGACATGATAAAGTATCTAGAAGATATGGAAAAAGAACACTCCAGGCAAGAGCGTTTGCAGTTTCGTAATGATGTATTTAGCACGTCTTCTTCTGAAAACATATCCATTTATGAAGCCTTTTGTAGGATGCAACTCAGTGGTAACTACTTTTCTGGAGATGATATGAGACTTGTCCCTCTAACACACAGGTATTTTTTCGATATTGAGGGACATATTGAGGGATTGAGAGAAAGATTAAGACTAATAGAGCTATCTTATGAACCACTCAGATTAATAGATATTTTAAGACTTGATGACCAAGGGGTTATCCCTTTACAGCCACAGCTAGAACCTGCGCAACCATTCGTGGACCGTGAAAATGTTGAGCGTGCCGATCGGCACAATAAAACGAGAGCAGCCGTTGAGGCCATTTATGCTGAAATGCGCTCCTTCCCTATAGATGAAAAAACTCAAATGGATGCAGTAGTGGCTTATCTCCAAAAATTAAAGGCTTCTAACCACTATAGCTCATATAAACGTAAATATATGGACGCAGGTAGTGCTCTTGAGATGAACGAAATTGACAATGCCTTGCGTACTATATGCGCGCCTAGAATGACCGCATTGGATTTTGCGAGCATAAACGATGGAGATGTCTACCTTACCTTGCAAGATGGCACCCAGATGACTGTTAGAGGATTGTTAACAAGATCTTGGATCTACATTCTTAATCAAACCGAAGGTTTGCAGCTCCTATTGAAAGATAGCCTGGTCCGTGCCTTAGGGCAATGTATTGAAGATGACAATCACCGCGTTTGCAGCAATGGCAAATCACAAAGGATTGTCACGACTCTACAAGGTTATATTGAGGGAATCGAAATGGATGATAGCGAAGCTATCCGGACAATCAACGAGTTCATCGCCGTATTTTTATCTAACAAACAAGATAAGATTATAGAAATGTCTGAGAAACCAGATGATGAGCGCTTAGCTTATGCAAGATCCCTATACCAAGCTGCCATGGAATCTGCTGATAAATATTATGCTGGTTCGGAAACTCACTTGAAGCAGGTAAAAGAAGAAATCTCATCCTTTATATCCACTATGTTATCAAGTCAAGATGACCTGGAAAAGTAAGTTACGACAGCTCAGCTAGCATATGACCGCTGTATGGGGGCCCCTTTAGTTTTTTCGCCCCCATGCTCCCAGCATAATGTGTTAAGGAGGGGGCATGGCACATATGTTAAACTGTCTCACAAACTTGCGATAGGGGGACATATCCAAAATTAAGAATTAAGCAAACGGCTCAGTTCCCTTGCTCAGAACATCAAGATATTCTTGGTAAACAAAGATTTTATGGCGCTCTTTACCCGTAATCTCTTTTATTATTCCCAGTTTTTCTAATGTTGCCAGGGAGCGCATAACAGTAGGCAATGATATTTGGCATGCTTCCTTTATCTTAGATGTGTTAGAAATCAGGTGGCGCTGGAAATATGTATGAATAGTCAAATCTGTTGTGGTTGACTTTGTATATTTTTCGATTGAGGTGCGATCCTTATTAAACAATTGCAAAATTGCTTGGGCAGTTTCATTAGCTTGATTAGCTGTGAAAATCACGCCGTTTAGAAAGAACTTGATCCATGCTTCCCAATCTCCAGTTTCTCTTACCGCTTGTAGGTGGTCATAATACGCCTGCCGATTGGTCTTAAAATACAAGCTTAAATAGAGCAGTGGTTCTTTTAGAACACCTTCAACACACAAAATAAACGTTATGAGCAAACGACCAAGGCGTCCATTGCCATCCAAAAATGGGTGAATTGTTTCAAACTGAACGTGCGCAAGGGCCGCTTTAATTAATGGCGGCAGTTTTTGTTTGTCGTCATGAAAAAACTTCTCGAAGTCTCCAAGTACTTCCATCAAACGCTCAGGTGGAGGTGGCACAAAGTTGGCGTTGCCTGGACGTGAGTCTCCAATCCAATTTTGGGAGGTGCGAAATTCACCAGGAAGTTTAGTGCTTCCACGCCCCTGATTCATTAGCTTACCATGTATTTCACGAATCAAACGTAAGGACAGAGGAAATGTCTTGAGGCGCTCTAGACCGTAATTCATAGCTGATACATAGCAAGACACTTCAGTCACATCGTTAATGGGAACGCCAGGTGTCTCCTGGCTTTCGAAAAGTAGTAGGTCTGATAAGGAAGACTGAGTTCCCTCGATTTGTGAAGATAAGACAGCTTCTTTACGAACGTACATATAGAGAAATAAAGATGGATCTGGCAGCAGCATGCTCATCCCATCCAAACGACCTAAGGCTGTGCTGGCTTTATCTAAGAGTAGATATAGCTCGGTCATATCCAGGGGTGGATTAGATGGCGGAAGCTTCTGGGGGACATACGCCGAGTAAGGCTCCCCACCAACGGAAGAACTTTTGATGTACAGCCCAACTCGCCGCTTTTTATCCATTGTCTCAAGTCCTTTTTCAAGCGAACACATTTATGCTTAGATAACTAACATACACGTTACTTATTTTAAATCAACTAACGAAATTAGCTATTTCCGTTATTTATTTTTTTTTACAACTGGTCATTTCTCCCTGCTTACACCATAACCATGTGTTTGTGGCGCAAAATACACAAATGGATCTTTAAAATTCTTGGAAATGTTGGGTTGCAGAGCTCGAATATCAAATTTAAAAAATTGGCAGAAGTCAGGAAAAGAAGCGATTTTAAAACGCATACCCATGGGGCATATGGGTGCTTCTGTGGATATAGCGGCCGCAGCGCTTTATTTATCCTCTGAGGCATCTTCTTATGTAACTGGGCAAACTTTACATGTGAATGGCGGAATGTTGATGGTGTGGTCTTGAAATTTATTCTTTCTTGATTATATGTATAGTAGCATAGGCTTGTTGCTCATTAAGTAATGATGGATGTAAGCAAGTAATGTTAGTTTTTTCTCGCTATTAAAATATAGATATGCTAGACAGGACGCCAAGTAGGTATAGACAGCTTGCAAAATTTATTTTTTCAAGGTAGATTGCAGCAGTCAAATACGGTTTTCTTTATTTAAGTAAAATGAGGTATGAAAATATGAGCACGATTCAAGAACGCATTACGAAGATTGTTGTGAATAACTTAGGCGCGGATGAGTCCAAAGTAACGTTGACAGCTAGTTTTGTAGATGACCTAGGCGCAGACAGCCTAGATACAGTTGAGTTGGTTATGGCTTTCGAAGAAGAATTCGGCGTTGAAATTCCCGATGATGCGGCTGAAAAAATTCAGACGGTTCAAGATGCGATTGCTTATATTGAAGCAAACGCTGCGGCTGCTTAATTATATAGGTTTTTTATATGCGCCGTGTTGTCATAACAGGAATTGGTTTGGTCACCCCTTTGGGAGGTGACTCTAAAACGAGTTGGGCAAATATCATAGAAGGTAAGTCAGGGATAGCACATATCGATAGATTTGATGTTTCTGATTTGCCGGCTAAGATTGCTGGTCTTGTGCCTCACGGTGATTCTTCTGAAGGAAAATTTAATCCAGATGATTGGCTTGAGCCAAAAGAGCAGCGAAAAGTAGATCGTTTTATTGTTTATGGTATCGCGGCGGCAAGCCAGGCTATTGAAGACTCTGGATGGAAACCACAGGATGAGGAATCTAGTTATCGCACAGGCGTAATGATTGGTTCTGGCATTGGTGGTTTACCCAATATATATGAAACATCTGTGTTGTTGCATACGCAAGGACCCAGAAAGATAAGTCCTTTCTTTATCCCTTCTTGTTTAATCAATCTGACCTCAGGTCATGTTTCTATTAAGTATGGTTTTAAAGGTCCGAATCATTCGGCCGTTACAGCTTGTTCGACAGGGGCGCATGCTATTGGTGATGCTGCGCGTCTTATACAATGTGGGGATGCCGATGTTATGGTGGCTGGTGGTACAGAGGCCGCTGTTTGTCGTTTAGGCGTTGCGGGCTTTGCTGCGGCTAGATCTCTTTCCACGCAATATAATGAAACACCTGAACAAGCTTCCAGGCCATGGGATGATAGTCGTGATGGTTTCGTGATGGGTGAAGGTGCTGGGATTGTTGTCTTGGAAGAACTCGAGCACGCCCTTAAACGTGGTGCTAAGATTTATGCGGAATATAAAGGTTCCGGATTAACTGGCGATGCGTTTCATATTACATCTCCTTCTGGGGATGGCGCTTATCGCGCGATGGTGAATGCGATGAAGAGCGCGAAGCTTAACCCGGAAGATTTCCAGTACATTAATGCCCATGGTACATCTACCCCAGCAGGTGACATTAAAGAGGTTGAGGCTGCAAAGAAGGCTTTTGGCGCACATGCAAAGAAGGTTGCCATGTCTTCAACGAAGTCAGCGATTGGCCACTTATTAGGAGCAGCTGGCGGTGTGGAGTGTGTTTTTAGCATTCTATCCATTCGTGATAATATATTGCCTCCAACTTTAAATCTAAATAACCCCTCTGAAGGGTGTGATATGGATTTTGTGCCTCATGAGGCCCGGCAAGCAAAGGTTGAAAACGTGCTTTGCAACTCTTTTGGTTTTGGCGGAACGAACGTATCGGTTGCATTCTCGCGGTTTAACAAATAATCTATTCCAACGAATCTTGCGCAATATTTTTTGAATTTGCGTTGAATAGGGTAGTAAGATGTCCCTCTCTTTAAAACGAGTCTTTCTTTATATCTCCGTTTCGATGGCTGTCGCGATAAGTGTTTTTGTAGCGCTTATCATTACCTATTTTCATCAACCTGGTCCGTTGATCGATAAAAAGGTTCTTGTGCTTGAAAAAGGTCAGGGGGTTCATGGGATTAGCCAGCAAATGGCCGATGCAGGTATTATTGATAATCCTTTATGGTTTGAGTTGCACATGCGACTGAGAGGGCTTTCCGGGCAGATACGTGCCGGTGAATATGCAGTTCTGCCGGGTATGACTCCTGCCCAAGTGGCTGATTTATTAGTATCTGGGTTGCAAGTCCAGCACCCATTTACGGTTCCGGAAGGATTTCGTTCAAAGGATGTTGTCGCCTTGTTATATAATGAAACCCATCTAGATACACGAGAGATGCCTGTTTTTCGAGAAGGCGAAGTTCTTCCTGAAACTTATAACTACATAAGGAACGAGTCTGCGAATGTGCTCATTCTGCGTATGAAAAAAGCTATGCAAGAGGCCCTGAATAAGATATGGGTGCAAAAATCAGAAGATTTTGTTCTGGCAAGTAAAGATGAATTGCTTGTGCTGGCGTCCATTGTGGAAAAAGAAACGGGTCTTGCATCAGAACGCCCTATGGTTGCAGCTGTTTTTCTCAATCGTCTTAAAATAGGCATGCCTTTGCAATCGGATCCGACAGTGCTTTATGGATTGATGGCTGAGCAAGGTATCGATAAGCAAATTTTATCGAAGGCTGATCTTAAAATAGCCACAAGCTATAATACATATATGATAACGGGGCTGCCTCCGGCACCTATATGTAACCCCGGGATTTCCTCGCTTGAGGCGGTTATTCATCCTGCGGAGACGAAAGCTTTATATTTTGTGGCAGATGGAACGGGTGGACATGTGTTTTCTGAAACCTACGAAGAACATAAAAAAAATCATCAAAAATGGCGCGCAATAAGGGATAAGTCCTAATTACAGCAAAGATTTTTGCGTGGATGCTCCGTAAATTAATATAAATTTAATAACTTTCCGCTAGGCTAAGAGGTGAGATAATTATAGCGCGTGGTGTTA
>JAGOMX010000002.1:55000-72569 GCA_017993335.1 Alphaproteobacteria bacterium
CCTGCCCGGTGCTGGAAGGTTAAGAGGAGGGGTGCAAGCTCTGAATTGAAGCCCCAGTAAACGGCGGCCGTAACTATAACGGTCCTAAGGTAGCGAAATTCCTTGTCGGGTAAGTTCCGACCCGCACGAATGGCGTAACGATTTCCCCGCTGTCTCCAACATCAACTCAGCGAAATTGAATTCTCCGTGAAGATGCGGAGTTCCTGCGGCTAGACGAGAAGACCCCGTGAACCTTTACTATAACTTTGCAGTGAAGTTAGGGGTGACATGTGTAGGATAGGTGGGAGACTTTGAAGCATTGGCGCCAGCCGGTGTGGAGTCATCCTTGAAATACCACCCTTGTCACCTTTGATTTCTAACCGAGCCCTGTGAAACCAGGGCCGGGACCCTGCATGGTGGGTAGTTTGACTGGGGCGGTCGCCTCCTAAAGAGTAACGGAGGCGCGCGATGGTAGGCTCAAGCTGGTCGGAAATCAGCTGTTGAGTGCAATGGCAAAAGCCTGCCTGACTGCGAGAGTGACACCTCGAGCAGAGACGAAAGTCGGTCATAGTGATCCGGTGGTTCCAAGTGGACGGGCCATCGCTCAACGGATAAAAGGTACTCCGGGGATAACAGGCTGATCTCCCCCAAGAGTTCATATCGACGGGGAGGTTTGGCACCTCGATGTCGACTCATCACATCCTGGGGCTGAAGCAGGTCCCAAGGGTTCGGCTGTTCGCCGATTAAAGTGGTACGTGAGTTGGGTTCAGAACGTCGTGAGACAGTTCGGTTTCTATCTACCGTAGGTGTTGGAATATTGAGAGGACCTGTCCCTAGTACGAGAGGACCGGGATGGACATACCTCTGGTGTACCAGTTGTGTTGCCAAATGCAGCGCTGGGTAGCTAAGTATGGAATAGATAACTGCTGACAGCATCTAAGCGGGAAGCTAGCCTCAAAACAAGTATTCCCTGAGAATCGTGGAAGACCACCACGTTGATAGGTCAGGTGTGGAAGCACGGTAACGTGTGTAGCTAACTGATACTAATAATTCAATCGGCTTGATTCGCATTAGATATCTTACGCGTTTTAGAATTTAGATATGGCCTTTAATAGCCTGGTTGCTCTAGCGAAGGGGTAACACTCGATCCCATCCCGAACTCGAAAGTGAAGATCTTCAGCGCTGATGGTACTACGTCTTAAGGCGTGGGAGAGTAAGTCGTGGCCAGGCTTTTAAAGGTCATATCAAAAAATTAGGCTACCTATTTACAGTGTCATTTAGAATTTTCTATTCTGTATACATTTCCAAATATATTTTTCAATAAAATCTTGTAAGCACTCACAGTATTAAAAACCCTTCAAATTATGGTGCGAATAGCTATGAGTCTGATTCTTATAAAATGATTCCCCGTTAGAAAAAAAGTCAATGCCATTGTTTTTCGTTTTAAGGATTGGGCGTAGAGGCTCAGTTTCATTTAGAACTTTCTGTTCTACATCCATACTCAAATATCTTTTTCAATAAAATCATCTTTTTCTTGTTATCAAATCCCCTGAATGCCTTTTCTATCAATATGTTGAGTATATCAAAGCATGGCAAAAAGTGATGAGCTTTCTGATAAAAACGCAAAAAAAAATGGGGAAAATTTTATCTAGAGGGCCTGGTTGAGGCGGTTATGAAAGGGTCTCATATAGGTGTTGATCAGTAAGTTTTCAACAAGTTTTAATCCCAACATTTATTTATATTTATAAATGGCAGCATATCTTTATATTTATTGCATTTCAGTAATTTAATGATATATGTAATATAGTTAATGGTTTATATATTTTTTTTAAAGGTGTTTTATTATGTTCTCACGATTCCTTTTATCAAGCCTAATTTCGTTATCTATGACTTTACCCGCAATTAGTTCAGGCTTTGACAAAGGCAATAATTTGGACAGCGGTCTTCCCATTGCTGAACTTGAGGGTTCAGTTTCAAAGCAATTGGAATTATTACCAGAAAGCAACTACCTTCAATATCGCCTACCTCAGGAATCAGAAAGAATAGTTCTTAATCCACTATTTGCAGATTTACAGATGACCATAGGCTACCGCTTCAGAAATTCAGACCTACTAATTCTAGCCTTACGACATAGTGCTACCGACAAAGGTCACACAATATCTTCCAGGGGGTATGAAAGATTAGAGTTCTTTGGTGATGCTGTTTTGGAACACATCATGAGAAGCATGCTTTGGTACGATTTTCCGCACATTAACAATGGAGAGCTCCGCAAAACTTGTAGTAGGTTGGTTGATAATGGAAGTAGCGCGAAGGTTTCTGAGGTGTTGCGGCTTCCTGAAATATCGAAGGAATTAGGATTGACCCCACCTTCTTTTGATGCCAAAACCCTAAACACTCACGGTAAGGCTGATTATGTTGAATCCTTAATAGCGGCGATTTATGAAGACGGTGGCATTGATGCCGCCAGAGCATTTATTCAGAAATATTGGCGCAGCAAAAATGCTCCCGAAGAGTTACTAAATATATTTAACAAGCTTACTGATGAACTTAAAGCCATTAAGGCTAAGCAAGCAGTGCCGGGCTCTAAGCAGTCACTGACAAGGCTCAATTATGATGGAAAATACAATGATTCCTTGTCATTCTTAGGAGAGGGTGTTTTAGGTCTATCTCTAAAGAGATTTCTTTGTAAGCAGTTTCCAGAAGCTAGTGAAGGCGACTTAACAAGTAAATATAGTGCTATCTCCTCAAATCAGGCAATTGATGGATTGTGTAAAGCTTTTCATTTGAAGCTTAAAAACGCAGCTATGAAAAAGCAGATAGGGGAATTATATATTAAAGATGGATTGGATGAAACTTCGCTTTACATCTTGTCCTACTGGACCAGCCTAGAGGCTCCACTAGCTATACAGAATGTGATAAGGAAAAAAGCAGGTTCTAAAGAAATGATTTTCTTTGTCAAGCCTGAAGAACATTCAAGCTTCCTAATTAGTGCTGATAAAGAATCAAGAAATTCAGTTCTAACAGGCTTCCTTGAGTCCAGAGACAATCCAAACTATTCAACATCAGCAGGCTCATCTCAGAAGACGGTCAAAGTCGTTCAATCTGACCCCCCGTTTCCAATAATGACTCCTACGACTGTTAACCTTGTAAAAGAAAGTATCCGTCCTGCCTCATCTACGCGTAAATCAGTAAAGATTAATAATCAGGCAGATCCAGACCCCATCAAAACTGGAGGGTCTGTTACGATCGACTCTAAGAAGAAGGCCAAAAAGGACAAAACACCGAAATCTAAAAAGGTCAGAACGCCTCAACAAATAGCTGAAAGAAAGGCACACAGAGAAATATTAAAGATCAAAAGAGAAAAGCGTCGCGCAGCTAAATTGGCAGCACAAAAGGTGAGTGAAGGCGTCTCAGCCAAGAAAAAAACAATCGCAAGTGTAGATGCTCCTACCTTCAAGTCGGTCAGTAAATCTGCAATGTTAAGCGAAGAGATAGAAAGGGAGTCTGATCAAGATAGTTTTACGGCGAAGAAAAATAGTTTTATGGAAAAAGTAGTGGCTGTACCAATGAAAAAAGCTTCGAATTCACAGCTAATGGGTTCGACGAAAAAACTTGCTAAGAAACAAAGGGTTAATCTGGAGATAGGCAAGGCGGGGGCGATACAGTCTAGAAACTCCAAGGTATTTAAATTAGATCCTAAAGACTCCCTAAGTCTAGAAATGATAGCAAAAGAAAATGAGCTCGCCATCAGGGATTTAATTCGACGCGGGAATGACCTGTTTCTGATTAATGAGACTGAAAAATCCCTGGTATGCCTCAGTCAAGCCTTGGATAGTGCGGCTCCTGACTCTATTCTTTTTATAGAAGCTACATCATTGATTTCGAGAATACATAATTCTATTGTCGGTAATATTATTAGATGCGGAGACTCCTTGTTTCTACGTAATGATCATGAGAAAACACTGATATTCTTTGACGAAGAATTGAGTAAGTTAAAACCAGACAGTCTCCTTTATCAAGAGTTATTTACCGCTATTGCTAATTACAAAGCTTCTCTCGAGATTGAACTAATGTTTGGGCCGGAAGCCTTATGGTCTGATGACGATTCTGATTTTGATGAAAGTTATTCTACAGAGGAAGAGTTTCAGCCTAAAATTGAACTCCGTAAAGAAGTGAAAAATCTAGCTAAGAAAAAAGATGAAAAATCTTTAGGCCTATCTATGGACGCGCAGGCGCCCGATAATAAAATACCTAAGAGCCTTATCGTTAAGAGTTCTAATGATCCCCGGAAACAGGAAAAGAAGAATAAAGCAGAGAAGAAAATTGATGAGATTTTGCCCTTGTCATTCGGTTTTTCTAATACGCCAACAGAATGGACAGAATGGGGTGAATAAACCTTTAGTAACAGAATATTTGCCAGGGCCAAGGAGCCAACCAGATCTCGGGCATTATCTCAAATATCAGTCTACCTTCCCTAGCGCTTCTATGGTGCGAATAGCTATGAGTCTGATGCTTATAAAATGATTTCCCGTTAGAAAAAAAGTCAATGCCATTGTTTTTCGTTTTAAGGATTGGGCGTAGAAGCTCAGTTTCATTTAGAACTTTCTGTTCTACATCCATACTCAAATATCTTTTTCAATAAAATCATCTTTTTCTTGTTATAAAATCCCCTGAATGCCTTTTCTATCAATATGTTGAGTGTATCAAGGCATGGCAAAAAGTGATGAGTTTTCTGATAAAAACGCAAAAAAAAGTGGAGAAAATTTTATCTAGAGGGCCTGGTTGAGGCGGTTATGAAATACTCTCTATGGTTCACATCAGGATGATTTTTCACAAGGGCTGCTTTCGTCGGCTGTGTTTTTTATAAATGCCTGAATTAACGAAAAATTAATGTTGCCTTGGTATGATTAGATGTCAGATTTGAAAGGGTATTTGATTGTGTTAGCTAAATGTACAATTGCGATTTTTGTCTTATTGTCAATGAATACGGCTGTGCAAGGCTCTAATATTTTAAACTCCGATGATAACCGTCAAGCACGTGCTGGGGTTTCAGTTAAATTAGGGGATTTGTTGACCGATAAACAGCGAGAGAGCTTGCAGAAACAAACTCAGGCTATGGCGGATAAATATAAAAAAATTGAAGAAGATGCCGCGGCTGCAAATCGCAAGAATGCTGTCACCGAAGAAGAGGTAACGGAACAAATAAAAATAGCGAGCACCAATTACGTCGATACAAAACAAGGGTTTCTAGAGGAAATCGAGTTATCAAAAGAAGAGGTTTTGAACGAATCTAAAGCCTTTATAATAAAAGCTATGAATGTCATTGATAAAAGGAAAGATGCTGGTGATTATGTAAATCAGTTGACGTCTAAGATCATTCAAACCTTGGGGGATAGGATAAATATCCTGGACGAAATGAAGACAACCCTACAGCAACTGGATCCAGTTTTACCCAGGGTTAGCTATGCGGAGCAATTGCAAAATAATTTAACTGTATTGAATAAATATACAGCCGCTTATACGGCTGAACTTAACAAGCTCTTTGACCCAAAAATCTCTTTAAATGAGCAAAGGCAGCTTATGAAAGAAGTAAATGATTTATATTTTAGTGAGCTCAATCAAGAACTTTCAGGTTCAGGAAGAGACGTCGTCCGCGCAGCAGACCAGCTACAAGAATCTTTGAATATACTTAAAAGCTTCCAAAATTAGGACGCCGTAGCAGTATGGTTATCTAGGATAGTTTTTGATGTCTGGCTGCCCATGTCACTTAATTCTCGTAAAGTATCCAAGAAGTTCTGTTCTTGTCCGTGAGTCAGGTACTCGGTTTCTAGTTGATTTAAGTATTTGCGCATGAGGCTAGAATCTCCAAGCTTTTCGCTAAGAACCAGCAGTCTTTTGTCCGGGGAAGCTGCATCTGTTGCGGCATAGGCAGCATCCAAAATCTGACGTTTGATAGTAAATCGATATTGCATCGTGTATTTATACAGCAAGATATGCCCCTCAGGCGGCATGCGCCCAAAAGAGAACATATTTTTGACTTTTAAAATAAAACCTTGCCAGAACCCCACATTCTTGTTGTCATGTGACCGCCTAGAAAGCCAATCTATCTGTTGCTTAAAAGCTTGGCTGTGCTGGGATAAACATTCTATAAATGCGGGATCTAAAGGAAAATACAACAAAGCCCGTGGTTTCCAAATGCGCACATCCATAGCTGCCGCATTCCATTTTTTACAAACCTGCGCCACATTGCACACATCCTTTTCAGACAATATAAAGTCGCTACCGTTGGAAGTCTGGAAAAGCTGAACAAGTACATCCCGTGGGTGTTGGGTTTCCGAAGCCTTCACAGGAAAGCAAAACATCACAAATAAAAATAGAAGTGAAATTATAGGTGCGATTTTCATAAAAAATACGATCCTGTACTGTTAAGTTATGTAATCCTTATGTTTTATACATGGTCAGGGCTATGGTTTTTGTCAAGCATAGATGTCACATATATTTTGAAATGGCCTCATTTTATAGGATTTCTACGATCTTTTCAAATGTGTCTGAATCAAAAACCCCGCAATTTTTCCCGTTGAAATCGATTTAGGCCTAAAGGGTCTTTTTGTGCAGATATATCCAGCCGTTCCGAGGAGGATTTTAAAATTTCACCGGACAGCAGTGATTCCGTATAACATAAGACCCTCACCTGACTTGTGCCACTTAGTGTGACAAAAAGATTTTGGCCAAGTTTGATTTATTGAATTCGTTCATGTTGCTCTGCAGGATGATTTTTTTCTTGGTTAGGTTATCCATGATCTGCACTTCGTGAACATTTCAAAGAATATCTCTGGTTCGTCTAATAGACAGTCCTGTCTTAAACTCACTAATATATTTCTAAAACCATTGAATTTCCTGGGCTTCGAAAGATATTCAACCAAAACTTCAAAAAATGGCACAAGTCAGGAAAAAACTTGATTTATTGAATAATGATCCCCATATGATAATGGAAAGGCTATTTTGAGACATTTTTAAAATTTAATGATTAAATATAGGTGTATTAATATGAACGTTTTTTCTAAATTGACAATCGCTTTAACTCTATCCACATTCATGGCTACTGGCGCATTAGCAAGTCTTCAAAACTCAAATAATGACGATCCAAAAAAAGTTACCTTCCTACAGCCTGCACAATTGGCGGACTTCGCTATGAGGGGGGTGGAAGTTCCGGAAAATTTTTTGCCGCATAACTACTTCGAAGCATCCATACATACAGGGATGTTATTGACTGATTTTCTCAATGCAGACGGTGTGGGTGCGGGTGTTATTGTAATTGACCGTAGTTTTGCGCCTGATGCAGCGCTGGACTTGCAGATTTACGAGGACTTGGATATGCCGAAAAATTTGTCAAAAGTACCTCATGGCAGTGTCGTTGCTTCTTTAATCGCTTCTAAAACAAACGTCGTCCCTAAGGTTCTAGCAACAGGCGCAAAGATTTATCCAATATTAACGCAATGCAAACAGGAGCGAGAAAATAAAGACCAATTAAAGCTAATGTTAAGAGAGCTGGAAGCTCAAGAAAAAGACATCAACAGCAGATTCGAGCAAAATATTCTACAACATACAGGTGATGACGCATCTACGAACCTAAATAGGGGGGTTGAACTTTTAAGGCTCCAGGGTCAGCACTTTTCCGACTTAAAGAAAAATCATGCTGAGCAACTGTATTTACGCCAAGCCATTTTAGACTTAATCAAGCCCGTAATTTCAATAAGCACATTGGATCGACTCCAGCTGACATTGAATGAGTGTCGTGCAAATGGCGTGTCTTTACCTCGCGTCATATGTATGTCTTTGCCGTGCACAGTGGGCGAAAAAGTAGAACTTGAACGGTTTCAAAGGCTGACAAAAATTCTGGAAGACAACGATTTGCTGCTGGTGCTTGCCGCAGGTAACACGGGCCAGGATGGCAAGGCTTTTGTTTTAGGACAGGATAAGATAGATGCGCCTGAATGCTTTGTCGATCTTATGAACAGACTGAACAACTACCCAGAGTTGATCAATCGAATGCTCTTTGTCTCCGCCACAGGTAAAAATGATAAGATCGCATCTTATTCTAGCCAAGCAGGAAGCATGAAAGATCACACCGTAATCGCTGATGGCAATGTGTTTAACGTCAAGACATACAATGAGGATGGATCAGAACGTCATGTGGGAGCCCCCTTTTGTCATGGAACATCCTTCGCGGCACCCAGAGTTGCTGCACTTGCGGTCGTTCTCGGTAAATATTTCCCGAAATTGACGATGCAACAGATCAAGCAGATCATATTGAAGACGGCCTTTAAACAAGAAGGCCACAAAAATGAAGTAGAAGGCCAAGGAGCAATCTACCCCATGGCCGCATGGAACCAGGCTGTTTTAGAATACGCTGACATGGAAAAAGCAGCAAAACCGAGCTTTTTAGCTAAACTCAAAAACTTATTTAGCAAGAAATAAGCAGGTTAAAAAATGTTGAAAACACCCAGGTCAGATGATGCATAGCTCATTCAACCGAACAAGGTATAGTTTTTTCTGACTCTTTTACAAGCTGAGAGGGACGGTCTCAGCTCCTACGCATGAAAAATTTAAGAGAGGAAGTGACGTCCACACCTGTTACACCTGCGAAGGCAGGCAGGTACTTGTGACAGTTCTGTGTCTTTTTCATGCGTAGGCCTTGGCACCTATCGTTTCTTTTCTTGCATGATGGAGGGAAAAATTGTTAAAAAGACGGGATATAAGGAGTTTTAAGGTATTCATTTTGAAAATTCCTTCGAAGAGTTTTTTCAAAATTAACTAAAATTTCTCCTTATCTTTCAAGATCTTTCATCTCATTGACGGGTAGTGTGATTCAAATATAAGGCTAGCTCCCCTGTGGTAGGAATAGCTATGAGTCTGATGCTTATACACGATCCCCCGTTAGAAAAAGTCAATACCATTGTTTGTCGTTTTAAGGATTGGGCGTAGAAGCTCAGGGGCATTTGGGGCTTTTAGAACTTGTTCTGTAAATGCCTCTCTATCGGAAAGTAATTTTACGCATCGAGCATCCGTATTATCCGTAATGATATTATAGCCGATGGCTAATATATGCATGTGGGTTTGCTGCACCATTTTGGTTGCCAAAGCAAATAGATCTTGATCGCTTTTAATAGCTCTTTCTGCAGAGATTTGATAGAGATGTTTACCACCGTTTTTTTTCTCTACTTGTTTGAGGGCTGTGCCTTTATGCCGCGGGTGAGAGGCTTCACCCCTCGTGTGGACCCATGTCGTAGAATGTATCAAGGGCATAAACCAGTTATAGCTTTCTGATCTATCTATATGCCTACCATTATGTTCATAATGTGCCTTAAATAACGATTTTGGCATGCGCACAACCGATAGGATGGAGTCACGGCGAATTTCTTTTGCGGCTCTCTCACGTGGGTAAAAGATCTCGCCAAACACGTAAAAAGGTAGGCCTTGATCTGCATAGACTTCATCGCGGATATGCTGCATGAAATATGAAAATGTGCAGGCAGATAAAGGATTATAGCTGCATATCGTTCCGACTTCACCGTCGTGAATATAATTTGCTAGCAAAGAAAACCCATAGGACATGGTACCCAAAGCAAGTTTTTTCTGTTGGCGGCCATCTTCTAGGTGTTCGATATGAAAGTAGAGAGGTATATCGATTACTTTCATTGAACCTTTCTCTGCATCCCCTGGAATGCTTGTACGGGAGTGTCTCCACAGGGGTATTTCATCGTTCTCATAACAGTCCTGTTCGATAGCGGTTGCGTGCACAAGAATTTCCTCGAGCTGGGGGAAGTGAGAATGGGCATATAACCACATTTTCGCATCCATGCTTGAGTCAAATTCTGCCGGATCACCTCTTACGCCACTAATTTTTTTGACCTCACAATGGTAGCGATTCAGGTGGTGGTTGATTTCTCGCGCAAGACTTCTTGTGATTTCGCCGAATTGTTCATTCTGAAAATATGCCAGTCTGGTGGGGTCGCTGCGAATAAAATGAATCAATCCATTGCTTAACCGCACCCATTCAGTCCCCACAGCCTTTGTGCCTGGAATTGTAAATTCTTTGCGATAATGATTCAGAACAGCAAATAAATCCCAGCACGTTTGTGGGATTCTTATGGCTTGAATGTGTTTTTTATGGAATGCCGTGCAGATTCCAGATTCTAGCTCTGCTTTGGGTAAAAGATGTGCAATTTCTAGCTGAGGATGAGAATAGGCCTTTTCTGGTACAGCTCCAAATTCCTTTTCATCGGATAACAAAAAAGTAGCTTGAACCGGCTGGCAAATTAAGAATACAAAAAAGAGAATGCGAATAAACATTTAATAATTCCTTGTAATATAACAACTAAAAAATATAAACATCAAATACATATGGATATTTACGTTTGATAGATAGGCGATAATTTGATTTTCGTCAAGGAGTTTTGAAATGGCCTCAACGTCACAGTTCACTTTTTATATCTACTGGAGGGACCTGTGTTTTTGCAAAAATAAGGATTTGTTCCTTAATCATTTTTTCATAGGTTTAGGTTATAATCTAAACAGTGAGTTTTAAGATTTGTATAAATGGTGGTGATTTGATTCTATGGATAAATTAACCCGTTTCAAGAATCAGGTTGTTCTGTACGAGAACAATATAGTTATTGTTTTTAAAGCGGAATATGAAGATGATCAGATTAAAGTTGTTGTAAAATCTATAAAATCTGCACGCCCAAGCCCTGAGTTATTGGCATCGTTTCGACATGAATATCAAATTAATCATGGGCTGAAGTTACAAGGTTTAGTTCACTGCAGGCAGTTAATAGATGAATCAGATGCCCACCTGCTCATTTATGATGATGTGGGGGGTATGACTTTAAAAAATTATTTAGATAGGAAGCCTCTAAATCCCGATTTCTTTTTTCCGATAGCTCTTGGCATTCTCAACTGTATTTCTGATCTGCACGAAAATAAAATCATTCATAAAGACATTAAACCTGATAATATCTTGATTCATCCTGAAACGTTAGAGATAAAACTACTCGACCTCAGTCTTGCCAGTCAATTGTCTGTAGAAAATCAAGAATCGGTTTCCATTAATAAACTAGAAGGAAGTCTGGCCTACATGGCCCCTGAGCAAACAGGCCGTATGAACAGGTCTATTGATTACAGAAGTGATTATTATGCCTTAGGGATAACTTTTTATGAAATGCTAACAGGATCTCTTCCATTTGTCAGTGCGGATCCTCTTGAATATATCCATTTTCATTTGGCGGTGGAGCCAAAACCTGCCTCAAAAGCTTATTCATTAGTTCCCGAGATGTTATCAAAAATAGTTACAAAACTAATGTTGAAATCGGCCGATGATAGATATCAGAGCGCCGAAGGTTTAAAGGCTGATCTTTACCGTTGCTATCAAGCATGGAAAAACAGTCGCAACATTCCTGAATTTACTCTTGGGGAATCCGAGGTCTTGGATAACTTGACTATATCTCCTAAAATGTATGGCAGAGAAAACGAGACTGAGTCTTTGTTAAATGCTTTTGGGCGCATCAAAAAAGGTGGACTCGAATGCTTAATGGTATCAGGATACTCGGGTATAGGTAAGACAACACTTGTGAATGAGCTGCAAAAACCGATAACCAGTGGGCGTGGGCATTATATCAATGGTAAGTTTGACCAACTACAGCGGACAACGCCTTATACGGCCTTTACAGCCGCTTTTTCTAAGCTTTTCCAGCATTGGTTGACAGAGCCAGAATCAAAATTAATTCAAAGAAGAAATATAATTCTACAAGCTTTTGGAAAATCCGGTCAGGTTATTGTAGAGATTTTTCCAGAATTAGAGCTCATCATTGGAAAACAACCAGAAATTGAACATATACCCCCCGAACAATCGCAAAACCGTTTTCTCATATTTTTTCAGAAATTTATGGCCTGTATTGCTAGTCGTGAAGAGCCCCTGGTTATTTTTATAGATGATTTGCAATGGATAGATCAGGGATCATTACGCCTGCTTGAACTTATTTTAACGACACAAGATGTGGAATCTGTTCTTTTTATTGGCGCTTATAGAGATAATGAAGTGGATGATACCCATCCCTTGGTTAAATTAATTGATAAACTGAAAAAATATGGCGTTCGAATTGAAGATGTAAATCTTGGGCCTCTTGATCTTGAAAATACGCAAAAATTATTGGCGGATTCTTTTCGAGCCGATGCGATCCGTGTCGAGCCATTGGCACAAATTCTTTACGAGAAAACCGCTGGGAATCCATTTTTTGCGCGGGAATTCTTAAAAGAATGTTTTAGTCAAAAGATATTGTTATTTTCGGATGAGAAGAAATTATGGCATTGGGATTTGGAAAAAATTGCAAGTATGCCAGGATCTGATAACGTGGTGGATTTAATGCTCGTTAAAATTCATAAGCTACCGGAGCGCAGCCAGAGATCGTTACAGTTTGGCGCTTGTTTGGGTACGCTTTTTGATAGTTTAACCTTAAGCCGGATCGAAGCGTCTAGTGAATTAGATGTTGCGGAAAATTTGGCGCCGGCTCTTAAAGAGGGGTTGATTCAGAGAACATCTCAAGGCTTAACGTACAAGTTTATTCACGACCGTATCCAACAGGCAGCTTACCAAACAATTCCCGAAACAGAAAAGCAGTTGTTGCATCTGAAAATTGGTAGAATGCTACTTAATCAAATAAGTTCATTAGAAAATAGTGATAAGATCTTTGAGGTTATAGATCATTACAAAAGATGTTACGTCTTAGTGGATTCAGAGAGTGAGAGAAAAAAACTGGCTGAATTAGCTTTGTTCGGAGGTAAGCAAGCCATTGTTTCTGGTGCCTATCAGGCGGCAAGAGAGTATCTGCAATTAGGGCTCTATTGGGCAGAAAATTTTGGTTGGAATGAGGAATATGTATTGCTCTGGAATTTACAGATGTCTTTCATTGAGGCGACACATCTAAATGGTCAGCCAGAACAAGCTATTAAACTCACCTATCCGTTACTGGAAAAATCTCAATCGAATATGGATAAAGTATATGTTTATCGATTGCAAATGATTATTAATTTTGTTCTCAATAGATACGAAGAGAACTTAGCCATACACTATAAAGCTTCTCTCCTTTTGGGATTTAAAGTGCTTTACAAGCCATCTAAATTTACTTTCTTGCTGGAATTCTTCTTGAGCAGACTTAGGTACGGAATGGGAGATAAATTTGCCCAACATTTATTAAGTCTCAAACGTTCAAATGATGAAAAGTTGTTATTATTAGGGGATATACAGTCGTTGGGTGGGAATTCTGCTAAATTTGCAGGTTTTGCAGAGCAGTCAAAAATTCTACTTATTCGCTACATTTCGTACTCAGAAAAATGGGGTGTTCCCAATCATATGCTCTTTCAGATTATGGAAAGCGGTAGTCGTTATGGGTTTATGGTCGACCGTGATTTAGTTAATTATGAGTTTATTTATAAGGCTTTAGATGATTTTCTTAAAAATAGTGATTTTATCCTTTCCAGCAAAGGTATCCTGCACCTAGATTTAATGTTAATGGCAGGATATTTTTTAAAAATACGGGATATTTTGCCCCAGAATGAATATGCTATGCAATTGCTCATAGAAACAGGTTCTTTTACATATCTAAACTTTGCCACCTATGCAGATTTAGAGCTTAGTAGCTTATCGGATATAAATCTAACAGAAATAAAACTCAAGGCTGAAAAATTTGGCAAAATGGGTGCTAAGCTTCAGATAAAAAGTATCGTGGACGTCAGTCAGTTTGTAATGACTTCACTTGATAATCTATTAGGAATAAATGAGATATCGCAAAAACAAGTAATTGATAGCTTGTCTAAATCTTCTTCACTGTATGGCTTTTCTGTTTTTAATGCATATTTCATGGAAGATTTTCATACAGCCAGAGAACTTGTGGAGATCTGCATGAAAGAAAAGCGATGGTTTAATCAATCTATCCCACCCCTCATTTATATGACGATCAATGCTCTTATTCATGCCCAGCTTTATGAGCAGGCAAGTCCAAAAGATAGAAAAAAATCTTTGCAGGAGATTGCGACTTATTTGAAAAAAATGAAGAAATTTTCGGATCGCAATCCAGATAACTTTCTGCATCTTTATTTAATGATTCAGGCTGAATCAGCAAGGCTTGAGGGTGATTCTATAAAAGCGCTAGACTTTTACCATTTAGCTATTGCTGCCGCCACGGATCAAGGTTTCCTCCGCTGGGTGGCTATCGCCAATGAAAGAGCCAGCGAACTCTATTTAGAGCTTAAAGATTCTTTGGCAGCTATCGCGTATTTACAGGAGGCTATTTATTATTATCAGCAGTGGGGATGCACACTGAAAGTTAACTCAATCAAGAAAAAATATGCCCAACTCTTTGCAACAAAACAGCAAGGCAGTGGACTTGATCTAATGAAATCTTCATCTTCAACCGTTATAATGGCAGGAGAGCTAGATTTGCTGACAATGATTAAGGCGAATCAGGCGATCTCCAGTGAAATCCTTTTGGATAAATTGCTTCCACGTATTTTAGGCGTGGTCATTGAATCCGCAGGGGCGGATAGAGCTGTGTTTATTGGGCTTCAGCGCGGGCGTTGGATCATAGAAGCACAAGCTGAAATGACAGATGATGAGTTGCGGGTAAAAGCGATATCGCAGCCTTTATCAGAGAGTCAAGATATCCCCGTAGAAATTGTTAATTATGCTATTCGATCTGGGGTTCATCAAGTTATTGATGACATGAGTAAAGAAGGAAAATATTCAACGCATCCTTATGTGATCCAGTATAACCCAAAATCTGTACTCTGTTTGCCAATCGCGCGGGATAATAAAATTGTGGCCGTATTGTATTTGGAGAACAACCTTATAAGCAAGGCCTTTACTACGGACAGATTGCAATTATTGCAGGCTCTTTCTACGCAGATTGCTATATCTTTAGAAAACGCTCGTTATTTTGAGTACACTCAAGAGCTGTTTCATTCGACCGAACGTTTTGTTCCTAAAAAATTTCTGCAGCTTCTAGGTAGAGAGAATATTGAAGAGGTTCGAATTGGAGATAGTGCTAAGGTTGAGATGTCAGCTATTTTCGCGGATCTTAGAGATTTTACAGCCATTTCAGAGTCTATTCAACCAGAAGAACTTACCTATATCTTAAACACTTACCTCAAATACATGGCGCCCATTATTCGTAATAATAATGGCTTTGTAAACCGCGTTCTTGGCGACGGCATTCTGGCCTTGTTTCCGGTCGAAACGCAAGATGCAGTGCAAGCTTCTATGGAAATGCAATTGGCGCTTAACTTGTTTAATAAGGAAATTAACGAGGCTGGTTTCAATAGCATCTTTATGGGGATTGGAGTGAATACGGGGCCGGCGATGTTGTGTGCATTGGGTGAAGAAGAACGTATTGAGGCTAACGTGGTTAGCGATATGGTAAACGGAGCTTCACGCATTGAAGGTTTAAATAAATTTTATGGAACACAACTGCTGATAAGCGATGCCACATATAATAAGCTTGCAGATATTTCCAGGTTTTCTATTCGAAAGGTTGATGTTGTTCGTGTTAAGGGAAAAGCTAAATCTATGGGGATCTACGAAGTTTTTCCCATTTCATCCTATGAAGAGCAATATAAGACTAATGCGTATATTGATAAATTTGCAACTTCTTTAAATACATACATGGCAGGTAATTTCAAATCCGCTAAACGAGGATTTGAGCGTTGTTTAAGTGAGTATCCAGAAGACTCGGTCGCGAGACTATTCAAAGAAAGATGTGAAAAATTCATACAAACAAAACCCCCAGAAAATTGGGATGGGATTACAACTATGTTCGATAAATAATCGAACAGGGGATCACGATTTTTTCACAAGGATTTTTCCTAAATCAATGAATCCCCCTTTTAAGGGTTTGCTTTCTAAAAATGGCATTTCAGAGTACCCCAATTGCTTGTAAAATAATACGGCTTCGGGGTTTGCGTGCAAAGCAATGAGATGGATGTTTTTATGATATATCCATCGCTCTAGCTGGTTTAGAAACCATGTGCCTAGACCTTGGTTTTGGTGCGGCGTATCAACGGCGAAATGTTTTAGGGATGCGCGGGTTTCATCTAAAATTTTTATGTGGGCAATCCCAACAACGTCTACGCCTAGGCTTAATACAAAATGAAAGTGATTCGTTGCCGTTATGGTTGGATGAGTAGTGTTGTATAAAATGCTTAATTTATCAAATATTTGTTCTTTTTTTATACGGTGATATGCATTCCATTCTTTTTCGGTCAAGGCTTGGACGATGAGTTTGCCTTTGAATCCTGTTTTGGAAAGAATCTCTTTCAACAAAATGTCTTTGCTTAACGCATAAGCGCGGCCATCATCGGAAAATTTTTTTGCTAACTTTAGTTTTAAAGCTTCATATGTTTTTAGATCCTCAGGGTGATCGATTAAATATTGCCTAAATAGGATATGTTTATCGATTTCGGCATTATTTTCTTCCCAGATGTGTAGATGAAATCTAGCTTCGGTTTCATATTTATGACCGTGTTTGCGAAAGAGCATGCCCGATTCACCAATGCATGTGTAACCAATGCTTTGAAGTGTTTTGTCATCCACTGCGTAGATATTTTTGACGACAGGAATGATGTCAATAATTGGTTTGGCTGCCAGCCCTGGTATAGATGTGCTGCCAATATGTAAAACTTTGATGCAATTGTCGCCCAAAACTGTCTGTATCTTGGTCGCTTCCTGCTGAAACATATCTGGCCAGTTTGGGTTGTAAGGGACAACTTCTACGGCCCTTTTTTTTACCATTATTTACTCCTGTAAAATATATTTTTATGGCAAGTGATCAACCCCTTTTTAGAAATCGTTATCAAACTTCTTCAAGGGTGGTAAGCAAAAAAAAATGGTGAGAAACCCCACCATTTTTATAGAACTATAATTTACACAAATTATATTTGATGTGTAATTACTCAGCTTTTTTTTCTGTAGCTGGTGCAGGTGCCGCTGTTGGAGCGTCAGCTTTTTTCTCTTCAGCTTTAGCAGGCGTAGCTGCAGCCGCAGGAGCGTCAGCTTTCTTTTCTTCTGCAGCCGCAGGCGTTGCTGCTGCTGGCGCATCAGCTTTCTTCTCTTCAGTTTTAGCAGGAGCTGCTGCTGCAGGAGCTGCGGCTTTCTTTTCTTCTGGTTTAGCGGGAGTCGTAGCTGCAGGTGCCTCTACTTTTGTTTCAGTAGCTTTTGCGGCATCTTGCTTTTTCCACCAAGCAGAAGCTTCAGCGTTCACAAGAACGAAAGCAACAGCCGTCATCATGGCGATTGTGTTAATTTTTGTCATTTTTTTTCCTTTAAAAGTTGTTAAATTTACAGCCGTATACGTACGGAATGCACTTCGACAGAATAACAAAAAAATGTATTTATGTAAAATGATATATAAGCCGTGCAGCTATTCCCGCTAGTTTTTTTCAACAAATGAACAAAATTAGAGGCAATAAATCCTTTGGCCCTAAATTAAGGCTTTTTTTTGGTAAATTATCAAGGTATGGACATTTAATTAGAGCACGGAAA
>JAGOMX010000040.1 GCA_017993335.1 Alphaproteobacteria bacterium
GCAGAAGAAATAGCGGAAGTGGCTTGTCAGGCTTGGAACTCTTGGATAAGCAACAAACAGGAAATATCATCCCTATGCAGGAGAGAATGGGCCATATTATATTAGTTATTTAATGTAAATGGTATTACCCAAAAGCTTTAAGGTCTTGCTACAGACGCAGATTGAGTCGACGGAAAAAGAGGTTATCGAAAAAACATCGGGAGATCTGCCGTTCCTAGATGTATTTCCTTCTTTGGAAAAAGGGCTCAAACATATAAACCCAAAGAAGGGCTTTACATCTTTATTTAAGCTTTTGGGTGGTCATCCATCTGAAAAAGGGTGGGCTGCGATAAATGCGTATCTTGTAAAAAAATTGGAAGAGACTCATAGCGAGGCTATTATTTATATGCGTTACGCAAGAAATTTTTTCAGTGAAACGGATGAAGTGTCGAAATTAATAGATAGGGATATACGACTAGCCGTTGCTTTGGGGAATTTGGAGAGAGTTAACGCTCTTTTAGAGCAAGGTGCAGATATTCACGTAAAGGATAGGCTTGGTAATTCACTTCTTTTAATAGCCGCCGCAATGGGAAATCTAGATTTAGTAAGGCTGATGGAAGAAAAAGGTTTGAGTCTTCATGACGTAAATCATAACGGGGAAACGGCTTTGTTTAAAGCATCCTTAGATGGTAACTTGCCCGTCGTTATGTATCTTTTGGAAAAGGGTATTTCATTGGAGGCTAAAAATAGAAATGGCGAGACAGTCTTAATGGCTGCTGTTGAAAAAGGTCATACATCTGTTATTGAATATTTGATTAAAAAAGGCGCAGATAAACATGTGAAAAATGCAAAAGGAGAGTCTTTACTGAGTGTTGCGGCGAGAAAAGACGATTATTATATGGTCGATTTTCTTGTTAAGCAAGATGTGGATCTGAACATTTATGTGAATCCTGGTCAAGATCCGTTGAATATGCAAGGAGATAGCTTTCTTAACTGGGCCGTATCTAAAAATTATAATAATTTGATACCGCTTATTGTGTCGCGAGGGGCAGATATAGACAAACCTTTAAAGGATGGCCGAAGAATACAATTTTGGGCCTTAGGTCAAATGAATTTAGACCTTTTAAAGGCTCTTTTTAAGCGAGGCGTTGATGTGAATGCAACAAATGAAGAGGGAAAAACACTCCTGCAAGTGGCTATTGAAAAAGGACTAACGGACATGGCTCTATTTTTAATAGAATCTGGAGCGAGTGTTCAGTCTCAAGATATTCACGCGCCTCTATTGGTTCAGGAAACTCTTGGAATGGATAACATTAAATTGATGGGAGCCCTTCTTGATGGAGGGGCAGATATTGAGCAAAAAGATTCCTCTGGCTACTCTTTGCTGCATCAAGCTCTAATATTGTCAAAGCTAGATATGGCTGATTATCTACTAAAAAGAGGCGCCAATATTGAATCTGGAAATGATGAGGACAGTCTATTGCATAACATAATTAGTTACGGATTTCAGGAAGGTGAAATCAATAAAGCCTTGTTTTTAATTCAAAAAGGCGCAGATATAAAAAAGAAAAATCATTTAGGTGCTTCTGTTATTCAGGAGGTGGTGCAAACGGGTAATATAGAAGCCGTGAAGGCTCTGTTAGAGAGAGGCGAGGATATTGAGGAAAAAGATGAATACGGCATGACTCTTTTTATGATAGCTGCGTATGAGACTCAATTCGAGATGTGTAAATTTCTGGCGGATAAAGGCGCAAATGTTCATGCTGTAGATGAATTTGATAGAAACAGTTTATTTCATGCCGTGGATAGCTTTGCAAGAGATATGAAATTTACAGGGCGTGGAAGGAAGCCTGATGGGTTGAGAATGGTCCAGTGTCTTCTGGAATTAAACGTCGAATTACATGCGGGGTGGGAAAAGCAAATTGAAGATCTTAAGGAGAAAGCCAAAAAGAGTATCGATCATATTGCGAGTAGTCTATATGATGAGAACAAACAAATGGAAAAAGATGCGAGGCAAAGACTCGAAGATCTCGAAAAAATAGAGAGTCTCCTACAACAAAAAGCCAACAAATAACATCGGATTGTTGTTATATTCTTCTTGAAAATCGCTCTGCTTCTGAGTATGTTAGGTCATTCGCCATCGTGGCTCAGTGGTAGAGCACACCCTTGGTAAGGGTGAGGTCGAGAGTTCGATTCTCTCCGGTGGCACCATGTTTCTGACCTTATGATGGATCCGTATGCAAGATTTTCGTACGCGACTTACCCTCCCAACTTATAACAATAAAAAGGATGCTTCATGATTAAGCCAATTGTACTTTGTGTATTAGACGGATGGGGGCATGGGGCGGATGGACCTGGTAACGCTATTATGGCGGCGGATACACCGTTTATGGATGGTTTGTTTGCCCGTTATCCGCATGCATTACTGCAGGCCTCGGAGGGGTATGTGGGGCTGCCGGAGGGGCAGATGGGAAATTCGGAAGTCGGGCATACCAACCTGGGCGCCGGGCGCGTTGTTTTACAAGACTTGCCGCGAATTGATTTGTCTGTCACGCAAGACTCTCTACGGCATCACCCAGAGATATTACAGGTTATCGATCACCTCAAGCTTAACGGCGGTGTCTGTCATTTGATGGGATTGCTATCGCCTGGGGGGGTGCATTCCCATCAAATGCATTTTGAATATGTAGCAAAGTTATTGGCCTCTCAAGGCATTCCCGTGCGGGTTCATGGATTTTTGGATGGGCGAGATACGCCGCCACAAAGTGCTTATGGTTATGTGGGCCAGATGTTGGCCAATTGCAGTGCTTATCCTTCTGTGCAAATGGCGACGCTTTCCGGGCGATATTATGCCATGGATCGTGATAACCGATGGGATCGGGTGCAAAAGGCTTATGAGGCTTTAGTGGCCGGCCAAGGGGTACGTGCCTTCGATCCTTTGGAGGCCATTGAATCTAGCTATGCCAACGGCATCACCGATGAATTTATGTTGCCAACGGTTGTGGGTGATTATAAGGGTATGTGCGATGGGGATGTGGTTTTTATGATTAATTTCAGGGCCGATCGTGCTCGTGAGTTATTAACCGCTTTGCTAGAGGCGTCCTTTGACAAGTTCCCGCGCGGGATGCCCATAAAATTTACGCAGGCTATAGGTATGGTGTCTTATGGTGAAAAGCTAGACCCGCTTTTAACGACCCTTTTTATGCCTGAGCTTTTGACGCATACGTTAGGCGAAGTCCTGGCGCAAAATGGTTTAAAGCAATTGCGGGTGGCTGAAACGGAAAAATATGCACACGTGACATTTTTCTTTAATGGTGGTCAAGAAACACAATTCCCCGGTGAGGATCGTATACTCGTGCCGTCACCTGCCGTGGCGACCTATGACCTGATGCCGCAAATGTCAGCGGTGGAAGTCACAGATAAATTGGTAGAGGCTATACACGGTGGATGCTATGATGTGATTATTGTTAACTATGCGAATCCAGATATGGTTGGGCATACAGGTGATCGCATGGCTGCTATTCAATCGGTGCAAACCATAGATGCCTGTATGGAAAGGTTAACGGCTGCCGTGCTGAACGCTGGGGGAGTGCTGATGATTACCGCTGATCATGGTAATGTGGAGGTCATGATCGATGAAATCAGTGGCCAACCTCATACCGCACATACGCTTAACCCTGTACCTTTTCTCGTGATCAGTGACACATATGCAGACGCTTCCTTGAAAAATGGAAGTCTGTCGGATGTGGCGCCAACAATTCTGAAAATTTTGGGGGTTCCCGTGCCGGCCGAAATGACCGGGCAGAGTTTATGGGAAATGGTTAATGGATGAACACCCTGCTCAAATTTTAAACGAAGTGAGGGGAGTGATGTGATCTCCACCCTCTCAGGAGTTGTTCTAAGGCTTACCAACAACCTTATCCACAGCTTCCGTGGATAGAATTAAATTCTTGTTAACTTCTTGATTTAACAAATAGGCAAAATGATTAAAAACATAACGCAAACCCAGCTGGAGCGCGGTGAAGACCTTATTCGAGATTATGTGAAGACTCTACCAAATCAGCCAGGAGTCTATCGTATGATCAACGCAAAGGACGATGTTCTTTATGTCGGTAAGGCAAAAAACCTGCGGAAAAGGGTGACGAGTTATACCCAAACCGATAAAATGCCTTTGCGTTTAAAGAGAATGGTGGCTGAAACAGTAAAAATGGAGTTTGTCACCACCCGCAGTGAAGTTGAAGCCTTATTACTAGAGTCGAATTTAATTAAGAAATTCATGCCGCGGTATAATATTCTTTTAAAAGATAATAAATCTTTTGTGTATTTATTTATTCAAGGAAATCATGACTTTCCGCAGATTTCCAAGCATCGGGGCGCGCAAAAAGAAAAGGGGTGGTACTATGGTCCGTTTGCTTCGGTGACATCGGTGAATGAAACGCTGATTTCGTTACACAAGGTTTTTCGGTTGCGTTCTTGTTCCGATAGCTATTTTGCCAGCAGATCGCGGCCGTGTTTGCAGTATCACATCAAAAGGTGTTCGGCGCCTTGTGTGGGGTATGTAGATAAGGCGGCTTATGCGCAATCTATTCAGCAAGCCCGGGATGTGCTGGAGGGAAATAACTCGAAAGTACTTGAGGCTTTGAATCAGCAAATGGCCAAGGCGAGTGCTATGCGGGATTATGAGCAAGCGTCCATATATAGAGATCGCATTAAGGCTTTAAGTTTTGTCCTGCTACAGCAATCGGTCCATATCACAGGGCTGCAGGATGCGGATGTATTGGCCGTAGCCGCAGAGGCTGGGCATGTGTGTATACAGGTGTTTTTTTATCGGCAAGGTAGCAATTTTGGCAGTCGCTCATTCTTTCCCACTCATGACCCTGAGAATACACCGCAGGATGTACTCGCCGCATTTATGGGGCAATTATATGAGGATCAGGATCCGCCGAAGCTCATTCTTATCAATGCGGATTTAGAGGAGCAAGATTTGCTGGAGGAGGCTTTTACGATGAAAGCCGGTCATAAAGTTGAAATCAAACAGCCTAAACGAGGAAAGCTAGCGGATTTGCTTGCGCACGCCCATGAAAATGCCTTAGATGCTCTGCGGCGTAAACGGGCGGAGCACGCCAGTCGTAAGGCTGTACTCGAGGGGGTTGCGGCTAGATTTGGTTTGCCGTATCCTCCGAAACGTATTGAGATTTATGATAACAGTCACATATCTGGCACATCCGCTATTGGTGCTATGGTTGTGGCGGGGGCTGAAGGTTTTGTGAAGAATGCCTATCGTAAATTTAATATTCAATCGACGCAAATAACGCCCGGGGATGACTATGGCATGATGCGTGAGGTTTTCTCTCGGCGATTCCGAGGCCTTTCAGATGGGGATATGGAAACGGGGATCGTTCCCGATTTAATCCTTATCGATGGGGGGAAGGGGCAGTTAAGCGCGGTGACGGAAACTTTGAAAGGTATGAATATTGAGTCCATACCTCTGGTTGCTATCGCAAAGGGCGTGGCGCGCACTCCCGGTGAAGAACGTTTTTTTATGAACGATCGGGATGAATTTCGTTTGGATAAGAATGATCCTGTATTCTATTATGTCCAAACCTTGCGAGATGAAGCTCATCGTTTTGCGATAGGCACTCATCGTGCCAAGAGATCAAAAGCATTCAAAAAGTCTTTACTTGATGATATAAAGGGCATTGGGCCTCGTCGTAAACAAGCTTTGCTGAAGCATTTTGGTTCGGCTGTCAGTATAAGCCGTGCAGGCGTTGCTGATTTACAAGAGGTTGAGGGTATCAGTGAGGCTATGGCGCAACAGATTTATGACCACTTTCATGGATGAAAAATGAAAAAATATTACAGTCTTCCGAATTTTTTAACTCTGTTGAGAATACTGATGATCCCGGTGGTCATTATCTTGATTTATATTCCCGGGCGCACATTGGATTTGATTGCGGTAGGGCTGTTTATGCTCGCTTGTTTGACAGATTTTTTGGATGGCTATTTTGCCCGCGTTCTTAAACAGTCTTCTTCCCTGGGACGGTTTTTGGATCCGATTGCGGATAAATTACTTGTGGCGGCAATTCTGATGGTTTTGGTTGAGCTCGGCCGTGTGAATGGATTTTCAATTATTCCGGCGATCATTATTTTATGCCGTGAAATTTTAGTTTCAGGCTTGAGAGAATTTCTGGCGGAGTTGCGTGTCCCTCTACCGGTCAGTCGCCTAGCCAAGTGGAAAACGGCAATTCAACTCTTAGCGCTGGGTTGCTTGCTATTAGATCCGGAGTTATTTCCCAGTCTGCCATACCATTTAATTGGCCTCGTTGGCCTATGGGGGGCGGGGTTGTTGACGTTGTTTACGGGGTATGACTACCTACAAGCCGGTCTGGAAAAAATGGTTGAGGAAGACTGAACGAACGTTCAGTTTTCCTTATACTATTTCCATAAAATAACGGATAAATCTTACCCTCGCCGCCTGTCATTCCCACGAAGGTGGGAATCCAGCGCAACAAAGTGCTGCACAGCAGCTCTCCATTTATTTCAATGCCACAGAAGCAAGGAAATATTGAGCCTCTGCGAGGCACATGTTGCGCTGGACACCTGCCTTCGCAGGTGTGACAGGTTCTGTGTATTTTTCATGCGTAGGCCCTGGGTAATCAGCCCCTCGTAAAGAATCCTTTAAAAGCCTCTAGGCTATTTTTGATTTGGCTTTGGATTTTGGGGATGCTCATGACATTTTCGATACGTCTGCCTAAAAATTCTCTGGTGGAAGAATAATTGGGGCTTGTATCGTTAAACCAATAGAGTAGGGTGCTGGAATATACCAGGCTTAATAATCCCCGTTTTGTATAGTAATTAAAGTCTGCTGAATTATCTCCACAAGCGTACCAGATCTCATCGAGCGTTTTAAACATCAAGCGTCCAGCCAGGGGAGCGTTGAGAGGTAGACTTAAATAAATAGCGGCTTTTTGTGCGGCATCCCGATGTGGTCCCATGAGCTCTAAGCGCGTCATTACACATGTGGCAACGCGATCACGGATTTTCATCGCGGGTAAATCTTTTTCCTGTAGGGCTTCTAACATTTTACGGTCTAACATATGACTGTAATATTCAATCAGAGTGTGAGATTTGTCTCCAAAGATAGATGCAGCTTGGTCTTCCGGGATCCCCGCATCATGCGCCCCTCGTTTAAGAGCAACCGCTGACCAACCATCAAACGGCACATGCCGCAGCGTGAATTCTATAATTTTATCCGCGTCGGTAGAAGCCTTCATGTTTTTTCCTTCTCAATAACCCTATAAATAATATATAGTGCACAAGTTAGATGAAATTTCAATGGCATCTGATGCGCAAACAACAATTTTGTTGTTTAGCTTACACTAGAAAGGAGAGTGATGTACTGTGATCGTATATGTTCGGGACAATGACCTAGGACGTGCCATGAAGGTTTTGAAGAAAAAACTTCAACGTGAAGGCGTGTTTAGAGAAATGAAGCTTCGGAGACACTTCGAAAAACCTTCACTTCGTCGTGCACGTGAACGCGCTGAGGCGATTCGCCGTATCCGTAAAATCCTACGTAAACGTATGGAAAGAGACGGATACTAAAAGCCAGTCACATACATTACCTACAGGCCCTAGCTGTCATGGCTAGGGCTTTTTTTGTTTGTGACAGCAACCGAGAATGTCCTTGACGTAAAAGGGAAAAACCTTTAAACCCATAATTAACGTTTAATAACGTCAGTCGGCGAGGGTTCGCTCACTGGCGATTTACTGTTTGAGAAGACTTAAAAGTAATGTTCGATAACCTAAGCCAACGACTTGGCGGTATATTTGATAAACTCCGCGGTAGGGGAGCCTTAAGTGAGCAAGACGTAAGTCTTGCCATGCGTGAGATTCGTGTGGCGTTGCTGGAGGCTGATGTTGCCTTATCTGTGGTGAAGGAATTTATCGAGCAGGTGAAAGAAAAGGCTATCGGTCAGGATATTCTTAAGAGTGTTTCGCCTGGCCAGCAAGTGGTTAAAATCGTTCATGATCATTTGATTGAGGTCTTGGGTCATGCGTCGCAGGAGCTAAATCTTTCCGCTGTTCCTCCCGTATTTATTATGATGGTTGGTTTGCAAGGGTCGGGTAAAACCACATCTACGGCAAAACTAGCTAAATATGTGATGGGGAAGGAACGCAAGAAAATCTTGATGGCTTCTTTAGATATCTATCGTCCGGCGGCTCGTGAGCAGTTGGCGGTTTTAGGTCGTGAAATTGGTATTGAGACTCTCCATATTATTGAAAATGAAAATCCTTTAGCGATAGCAAAAAGAGCTGCCGATAAGGCGCGCCTGGAAGGTTTTGACCTGGTATTTTTGGATACAGCCGGTCGTTTGCATGTGGACGAGTTGTTAATGCAAGAATTGCAACAGGTTCGTGATTTTGTTAAGCCTATCGAGACTTTGTTGGTGGCAGATTCGCTTACAGGGCAAGACGCGGTACATGTGGCGAAGGAATTTAATGAGAAAGTTGGACTAACCGGTATCGTGTTAACGCGAGTTGACGGGGATGCGCGAGGTGGTGCGGCTTTGTCTATGCGCAGTGTCACCGGATGTCCTATTAAATTCTTAGGGATGGGTGAGCAGGTCGATAAAATCGAAGTCTTTCATCCGGATCGTATTGCCGGTCGTATTTTGGATATGGGTGACGTTCTCTCTTTAGTGGAGAGAGCCGTCGAAACCATTGATCAGCAAGATGCTGAAAAAATGGCAGCCAAAATGCAAAAGGGGCTTTTTGATTTGAATGATATGGCCACACAAATGTTGCAAATGCAAAAAATGGGTGGCATGTCTGGCATCATGGGAATGATGCCAGGGGTTGGTAAGCTAAAAGATAAAATAGCCGAAGCCGGCCTAGATGATACCCTTGTTTCCCGTCAGGTGGCTATTATTCGGTCTATGACAAAACAAGAACGAAAAAACGTTAAATTATTAAATGCATCACGTCGTCGGCGCATTGCTTGTGGATCTGGTACAACGGTGGCGGATGTCAATCGTGTCATTAAACAGTATTTACAGATGGCCGACATGATGAAAAAGGTTGGGAAACTTGGTAAAAAGGGTTTCTTAAGGAATGGAATTAAAGGTTTATTTAACTAGGAGAAAGAAATGGCACTTAAATTAAGACTGGCCCGTGGTGGTTCCAAGCAACGTCCTCATTATCGTTTAGTAGTTGCCGAGGCAACAGCTCCTCGTGATGGTCGCTTTATTGAAAAGTTGGGTACCTATAACCCCTTATTGCCTCAAGATCATGCGGAACGTCTGGTCTTGAAAACAGATCGTGTTCTGCACTGGATTTCAGTCGGCGCCAAGCCAACAGACCGTGTCGCTAAGTTCTTAGGGCAGGCAAAAATCATTCCGATGCCAGCCATATCTGAGACACCCAAAAAGTCTCAGCCAAAGGCTAAAGCACAAGAACGTTTGCGCGAAATGAAAGAACGCGAAGAGGCCGCAAAGGCTGAAGCGGAAGCCGCTAAAGAAGCCGAAAAAGCTGCAAAACAAGCCGCTAAAGAAGCCGCTCAAGCGCCTAAACCAGAACCCGTAGCAGAAGCCGCAGTAGAAGAACAAGCTCCTGCAGCCGAAACAACGGAAACAACTGAATCCGCGTAAGGATTGTTAAAAAAATAACCCCCGTCATTCTGAGTACGGCTCCGCGCAAGCGGAGTTAGCGAAGAATCCAGGACTATACAGATCCACTAAAGTGGAACTTGTGCGCCTGGATCCTTCCCTCACTCAGCTAACACTGAGTTTCAATCAGGATGACGGTGGGTTATAATACCAATTTCTATAATTAGGTATACAAATAGAGGCTGACTTATAGACCCTCAACCATAGCCTGTCATACCTGCGCAGGCAGGTATCCAGCACAACATGTGCCTCGAAGAGGCTCAATATTTCCTTGCTCCTGTGGCATTGAAATAAATGTAAAACTGCTGCGCAGGTATGACACTTGTTTATAGTAAATGATGTTAAAAAACACTCAGATTTCGATTCGGGTGTTTTTTTTTGGCTTGAAAAAATAAGCGTTTGAATTGGCTCGAAAAAAAGCCTATACCTCATAGGATAGTATGATGTTCTTTTGAGTAAAGAGGTTTAAGTGCTGAAATTTAAACGGATAATATTTATATGGCTCCTTTGCGGTCATGTCTACGCGCAGGCATCTGTCCCCGATGAAGTAAAACGTCAGCAAGAGCAAATCATCGGCCGGGGCGAATTACAACAAAAACAGCGAGAGGAACAGTTCAAAGAACAATCTCTTCCCCAATCCCAAGAAACACTTGTTGAATCTGAAAAAGAACAAGTAAGCGAGAAAAAATTCTTTATCCAAGACATCCGTCTCGAAGGCAGCACCAAGCTAACGCCAGATGAATATAATCCGATCTTCCAGAAATATCTCAACAAAAACATTACAATTTCTCAAATCAATGAAATCCTACGGGATTTAACCAATGCGTATATCCAACAAGGCTATCTTACAAGCCGCGTTTATTTGCCAGCACAGGACCTAAAATCTGGAATTTTAAAGATTTGTGTTTTAGAAGGGCATGTGGAATCGCTAAATGTAACCCGTAATGGAGAAAAAAACACACCCGCTTTCGCTTTTCCCAATAGGGAGGGAGACATCCTGAATATTCGAGATTTAGAGCAAGGCATCGATCAAATAAATCGTTTAAGTAGCTATGATGCTAAAATATCTTTAGATGCCGGAAAGCAAGATGGCGGTAGTGACGTTCACATCCAAACGGTGCAAAAATTTCCCGTATCTGTGCGGATGGGCGTGGATAACTACGGTTCTAAAAGCACTGGAGTTAGACAGATCGATGTGCAAACCACCTATGATAACCTTTTTGGTCTTTATGATTCGTGGGGTGTAGACATCCGCCGAGATGCAGATTTTCTGGACAAAAATCATTTTACGAAAAGCTATGGATTTCAATCGTCTATCCCGTTTGGGTATTATACCGTCCGATATTTTGGCAATCGCTTTGACTATCGCTCAACGGTAAAAGGCCGGGCTCAGGATTTCCAATTTTCTGGCAAAACGCGAACGCACAAAATTGAAACGGAGGCTCTTATCCATCGAGATAGCCTAAGTAAAACGCTTCTCACCACTTCATTAACGACAAAAAACACCCGTAACTTTGTTGGCGATGTGGAACTGAGTGTGGGGAGTCAGCGATTAACTCTGCTGTCTTTTTCGTTCGGGCACCTACGACGGATTATGGGTGGAGCTTTTTATGGAAGCCTAACACAAACGACCGGGATTCATGGTTTTAAAGCGAGCAAAAATGAAAACATGCAGAGATCTGGCCCTCGGCCTCAATTTAATAAATTGAGCACAGACATCAGCTATACAAAACCATTTTCCTTCTTCCCATTAGATCTTAACATCTCCACTCGCAATTGCGCGCAATATTCCCGCCAGACTTTATTCAGCAGCGAGCGCATATCCTTCGGCGGCGCCCAAACCGTACGAGGTTTTCAGCAAAATGGTTTAGCCGGCGACGTGGGTTTTTATAGCCGCAATGAGTTAGAAGTAAACTTGTATGCGCCTAAGTCCGGAGATTTTAAAACAGTTGCGGGTCGACTTACGGCATTTACAGGAATGGATTACGGGTGGATCCGCAAAAGCAAGGGCGATAAATCCGAACATGGCGTTTTAAAATCTATGTTTTTGGGGGTGCGCCTGAAAGAAGGTAAAACAGAAACAGAGGTAATTATATCCAACTCTTTGAAACAACCGTCATTTTTGAGGAAAGAGGGGGTTGTGTTTCATGTGCGGTTTGGGGTAAGTCTATAGTTATAAATAAGAATAGGGGTGGTTTTGGATGTGGAAGAGGTTATTTTACGGGTTTCTTGCTTTTAGTCTTGAATTTACGCAGATAGCTAGTGTTTGTGCGCAGAACTCTCCTGTTACCTTGCCTATTGTTGTGGATAAGCAGGCGGAGTTGAAGCATAAGCCTGGGATAGATCAATGTGCGAATGGGACGCTGTTGATTCAGATTGTTCGGCCGAATGGTGCTGGGATTTCTCATAACAAGTATGAGCAGTTCAATGTGGGGACCGGGGGTGTTATTCTGAATAATGCGGATAGCTATGTGTCTACGGGTGCAGGTATTGTTATGGCCAATCCTCATTTTGATCAAGGGATGGCGGCATCCGTCATTATTAACGAAGTCACGAGTCAGCACCGAACGCAGCTGCTGGGGCAGACGGAGATCGCGGGTCGGGCTGCCGATTATATCGTGGTCAATCCCAATGGCATTATCGTGGATGGTGGGAGTTTTATTCATACACCTCATGTCACCTTAACGACAGGAACGCCTGAATTTAACGATCATGATGGATCTTTAAAAGCCCTGCACGTCACAAGAGGCGCGGTTGTCATTGGCGCTAATGACGTGTTTTTAAAAGATGCTGATTACTTCGACGTCATTGCCCGAACAGCCGAGATTCAAGGCTCTATTCATGGGGATAAAGCCGCAGTCCACATCTCTACCGGTGCGCATACCCATGAGCTCGCCACAAAACAAGCCACACCTGTTATGGTCGTGGGGGAGTCTCCTGTTTTAGGGATTGATTCTTCGGCTTTAGGCGGTATTTACGCGGGTAAAATCACGCTGGTTTGTAGTGAAGACGGTGTCGGGGTAAAGGCGCCCAAGCAGATGGTTTCTCGTATAGATAGCACGCATATTACAGCCGATGGCAAGATAGAGGTTGCCTCGGTTACGGCTCATGAAGATCTCACGATTGTGTCTAAAAACAATTCCGTACAGGTGGCCGAGCATGGGAAATCTCAAGCCCTAAAAAATCTGAATATCTCAGCTAAACAAGGTGTGGAGATACAAAATAACGCGACCGTTCAGGCGGGTAAGGTCGCTAAACTTAACGCAAAACAAGTCACCAATAAAGGCCAGGTGAAGGCGGGTGAAGATCTGGACATAAAAGCAAGGGATAAGCTCTTGAATGAGTCCGATGGGAAAATGATCTCGGTAGGTAAGGTCGTTTTATCTGGCAAGCGTATAGAAAATAAAGGCCGGATCTCTGGCTCGGATACATCGAAGATTACCGCGCGGGATACGTTTAAAAATTGGGATTCGGGTAAAATCCATAGCCAGGGAAATATGTTGCTGGAAGCCAAAAACTTTGAAAATCATGGCCAGATTCATGGCCAGAATCTTTTCCAGGTGCAGGTTCAAGGTAGAATTCAGAATGCGGGTGATCTCTGGAGCGATAGAGACTTAGAGGTGCAAGCCAAAAATCTGCACCAAGCCGGCCATATGGGCGGATCCATCAAAACAAAAATCCAGATCCAGGAGAAAATTGACAATTTAGTCGGTGCCAAGATAGTTTCCAATGGCACAACGATTGTAACGAGTCGGAACTTGTTAAATCAAGGGACTCTTGCTTCGAAGGGCAATATGCTGATCCACACGCAAGATTTACTGGTACATGAACAAGGGAATATCCGATCAGAAAAGAACTTGATCCTGAAAGCCAAGCATATACACAATAGCGCGGCCATTGAATCCGGTGGGAAGACGATACTTTCGGCGGTTGGAGATATCGAAAACAAAACAGGATCGAGTCTTTTAAGCCATCGGCGTTTAGAAATACGGGCCCACGGTTTAACAAATAAATCGACGATTTCAGGAAAAAAAGAGGTGTTGCTGCGCGTAGAAAAGCAGGTCAATAACGCCGGTGAGATTATGGGAAAGGGCTTGCAAGTTTTGGCCGAATCGCTGGATAACGCAGGCATCATGACGGGATCTGCATCCTTTGAGATGGATATCCGCAAGCAAATGCTAAATACGAAGACCGGCCAGTGGATTGGAGCGCAGAGGATGCATCTAAAGGGTGGTTCTTTGGAGAATGCAGGACTCATACGGGGCGGCAACCTAAGGGGGGAGCTGAAACAAGGTCTGCTCAATAAGGGCGAGATTCACGGCTCGCAACAGATGAGTTTAGCGATGGCGGAAGGGGTGAATCTCCATAAAATCTCCAGCGATGGCCCGATGAGTATAACGGCTTCTGGCAATCTGGCGAACGAGGTCACTGGGGTTATTGCAGGTAGAAATAGCTTAAGCCTGGAAGCAAAAAATATCCACAACAAAGGATCCATTCGCGGCAGTGGTGTTTCTATGGCTTCTTTTGAAGACATCCGGAATCATCGTGGGGTGATCTATAGTGATAAGGACCTGCGTCTACGTTTTGATGGGCGAGTGATCAATCAGTTTGGTGAGATCCAAGCGGAGAAAAACATTGATTTTATGGGGCATACAAAAACCAAAGGCCATCAAGTGGAGAATCGATCGGGATTGATCGAATCGCAAACGGGTCGTCTTCGTTTTTCTGTTAAGCGTCTGTTGAATTGCCGAGATCGTATCGGTATTTCTTATGGCCCTGTCGAATACGGGACTTACGAAGACGGTGCCTTTAGAGTGCTTCCAGGTGCCCATGCGGATTCCAAGAGGGCTGATTTTTTTAAGCGTAAACCAGGCTTGCAGAGGAAAAGAAATCAGGGTGTAATGGCCTCGCGCAGTACGCAAGTCTTTGAAGGCGATCCACAGGCACAAATTTTATCGGCGGGTCAGATCATTTACGATGTGGATGTCCTGGAGAATAAGTATAGTTTAATTGCCGCCGCCGGCAATATAGACTTACAGGGCAGTCCTGCCAATGAGGGATTAAATCTACAAACCCGTATAAATAGGTGGCAACATGAGCTGGTGGAGGAGGGCTCGAGCCATCGTGGTGGATTGAAGAAGCTCTTTCGTGGCAAGAAAAGACGTTATGAGTGGAAGAAGAAAGAGTTAGACCCTGTCTTCCAAAACGCCGGCTTCATACCCTCTACCATCCAATCGGAAGGGCGAATCCATGGAATTATACCGGGAACTCTCATTCAACGCACTGGACTGGTGGAGGGTATGCATTATCAAGGCTCTGCGAATCCTTTGCGTCCTTCTTATCTAGAGCCAGCCCCCATAGACATCGAGGCCATTCGCAATCGTGCGCGGGCTCTACATATGGCGTTGGACGATGGGTCTGTCATGACAGAATTTGGTGCGATTCAGTTACAAGGCCAGATCGATGCTCTCGAGTATCAGCAACAACTTCGGCAATCGCCTATGTTTGCTTACAATCCAGCGGCGGGCCATGCCTATCTGATCGAAACTCGTCCTGACTTTGTCGATGTGCGGCGGTTTTTAGGGTCTGATTATTTCTTACGGCGGGCCATGCCGAATCAGGGTACGGCCCTTTATCCCAAAAGGCTAGGTGATGCCCTGGCGGAAACGCGATTTATCCGTCAGCAAGTGCACCAGCAAACGGGTCAGCGGTATTTATCGGGCTATGGGTCTGATTACGAGATGATTCAAGCTTTGTATGACAATGCGACCCATCAGATGGGAGAGTTGCAACTTACCCCAGGCGTCAGCCTAACGGAGGCGCAAGTTAAGCAATTAAACCGAGATATTCTCTGGTTAGAAGAGGTGGTTATCGAGGGACAAACAGTCCTCAAGCCCACACTGTATTTGTGTCGCCTGACCCGGGATCATATGCATCCGGAAAGCGCGCAAATCTTGGCCAAGACCATAGATCTGAAAGCAAAAGAGATCAAAGCACAAGGCTTGATTTTAGCTCGGGGTCATCAGACTCTTGATGTTTCTGGGGATGTGGCTCTCACGGGTGCCCACATAACTGGCCAGCATGTGCATCTAAAGGTGGGTGGCGACATCCAACAAAACTCGAGCGCCATCATCGGTGAGACTGTGGATATTCACGCCGATAGCCTGGATGTGAACCGCAGCGTCCATCGTCATGGCCATGAAAACGCCTATTACGAGTGGCTAGATGGCCGCTCGACGATCCAGGCGACCCAGGGAGATCTGCAGATTCAGACCCATAAGCATCTGTATGCCAGCGGGGCACATCTGTCGTCCGCTAAAGACATGAATCTTCGTGTGGGCGGAGAGGCTGTGCTGACCAGCCAAATCCAACAAAACAAAAACTATTTTACGTACAAAGGCGGCTATTATCATCATGAGGAAGGTCATCATCACAAATCCACATTTACAGCTGGTGGTGAGTTGTCCTTAAAAACCGCAGAGAACGCCACACTATCCGGTGTGGATATGCAAGCCGGGAAAGGCTTAAGCGTTAAAGCCGATGGTCGTCTTCAATCCATAACGCCACAAGATTATGTGATCCATGCTCATAAAGTCTCCAGGAAAGGTTCCTTTGGGAAGCAAAAAGTCGTCGAATCCCACCACGATCAAACGCAAGCGGTGCGGAATCGCTTTGTGGGGAAAGACGGGGTTGCGTTAGAATCTCGGGGCGACAACCTTCAGCAAGCGCCGCAGATTACCTCGCAAGGGTCCGTTCGGGTGGTGTCTGAAGAGGGTGTGGCGGCCGTGACGACAGCTGGATCGACGACGAGTTCCAGCTATCAAAAAAATAGCCAATCCAGTTTGTGGGTGTCCCATAAGAACGTCACGCAGACCGATGAGACGTTGCATATGGCGGAGGTAGATGCGCCGGGGCCTGTGGAGATTCGGGGACATAAAGGTACGCAAGTAGCGATGGTTGTGGGGCAGGATAAGCCTGCGCCTTATACGGATTGGGCGAAGGATTATAAGGC
>JAGOMX010000088.1 GCA_017993335.1 Alphaproteobacteria bacterium
CGTCGATACCGCCGCCGAAGCCGTCCGCCTAGGCGCCTCGGGCTACATCGTCAAGCCCTTTCGTTCCGACGAAATTCTCAGCACCGTGAGAAAGAACTTGGGGGTGAAGGATAGTTGATTGACCTAAACCCATATGCCATCCCGCCCCTGCTTTGCTCGATAATAATTTTGTCTGCTGGATTTATTGTTTTATTTAAAAAATGCCATGCCAACTTAAATCAGGCATTTTTCTTACTATGCATATCTACCGCGACATGGCTATCCTTTTACGGAATTAATTTCACCGGGACATCACAAAACCCGGAATTTTCCCAACTAATGTTGCGAGTTGGATATTGCGGAGTAGCCTTCATATCAATAACTTTCATGAATTATTTATTCACCTTTTCGAATACGCCCCAACGAAAATCAATTCTAGTATTAAATACAATCTATGGAGTTATTCTTGTATTTCTCATATTAACAACTAATTTAATAGTGGACGGCTTTCACCACTTTTACTGGGGGCATTATCCAGCAGCCGGAAAACTCCACCCATACTTTCTAACAATATTCTTATCCCAGTGCGTCATTGCAAATTATCAGGAATTGTCCAGTTTTTAGTTGAAATTTTCTAGAGCAGCTCCAATTTATACGCATCAAACACTCGCCAATTCTGTTTCAAGAATTTCTTGATTTTCATTTTGAACTTTTGATTCGGTAGTTCTTTGGTGAATTTTTATTTTTTGAATGACCCAGGGAATTTCATTGTAACCCTTCACAGTTCTAAAATTCTCCTCAGCGTAAAGCAAAACTGATGTCAGCCATCTCTGAGACATTTTTGAACTTCGGTAACGTTTAATATTTTTCTCGCAATGCCTGACCGTCGAGAATATGGATTCAATAGCATTGGTCGAATGCAAGGTCTTTCTTAAAAGCTCCGAGACATTTAATCGATGAAGAGTTAATAATTCCTCCCCGGCCTCCTCCAATGATTTCGCGCTCGATTCATTGATTTTCAAGAGCCATCCTTTAAACTCATCCAGTGCCTTTTTGGCATCTTCGTATGTTTTTAAATCCATCGCGTTTCTGAATCGTCGATGGGCTTCTTGACGATATCTCTTAGGCAAATGACTTTGAATATTGCGGTCTTTGTGAATGGTGCAACGCTGATGCAGTAAATCTTTTAAAAAACGATCTTTTAATGCCCGAATAATTCCTTTGCCTCCGTCCGTTACAAAAATAATTTCTTTGCTCAAATTAAACCCGCGGCTCTCTAAATCCGACAAAAGGCTTTTAGCTATCTCTGCGTTTTCTGTCGCTCCTTCCCACAATCCTAATACTCTTTTCTTCCCCTTCTGATCCAGTCCCAAGGCGACGATAAACGCGGATCCTCCTCGGTGTACTGTATCTAAGAATATCGCAAATGCCTTAAACCCACTTAAGTCTCGCTCCTGAAATTCTCTTAACCTTTTTACCCCTGCTTCAACAAATCGATTCGAAATACTTGAAGCGGATATCCCAAACCCTTGCGCCAAATCTCCGACTGTTTCCCCATATTTTCTGCCGGATAATCCGCGCAACGCCTTTGCCAATATCTCATCAGAAAATTCTCCCGTCTTTTTAAGTCGCTCATATAATCTCATCGGAACTTCTTCCTCGTTTTCCCGCAGCCTCGGATGATTTACTCCAACTTTTGAATTCCCTATATATATCGACCCTTTTTGAAATCCCCATTTCTTCAATCCTTTTTTGATTGGTTGATAATCTTCTCCCGACATCTCATCTCGATCCATAATCATCAGTGTCTCCGCGAATATCCGGCCTATTTCCATCATCGCCCCGTCGTGAACTCGTTTCCCTTGCTCAATCATCTGCTCCATCTTTTTTTCTAGTAATTGTGTCCCCACTAATTCCTTAAACGCTTCCTTGCTTTTTTTCATCTCTTTCGTTATTTTGTTCATGGGCAGTTCCTCCTTTTTTTGTTTTTCCACCGACTATTGTAGTCGGCAAGAGGAACTGCTCTACTTAATTTCAACTAACTTTAGTTTAACTCCTTATTTTTCACAATTTTGATGCTGTTTTTGAACCTGTTGCTATTGGGTTTGTTTTATTTAAAAGTTCAAGGTCAAGGCGTAGGATTTTCTTTGTCTAATCGGTATTTTATTTATTTAACTCCGATAGGGGCCATTGCGGCGACACTTTTTACGGCTGAGGTGTGGGGTATGACCGCGCGAAAACTTTGGTGGCGTATTGGCTTATTTATATTCGCAGGTGGTTTGTTGGCCTTACGTTTGCATTGGTCATGGATTTTAGCCCGGTCTTTTTATGGTGTATAGTAATCGGGAGATTCTACGCGTGAAGAAGCTAATCGTTTTTTTAATGGCGGAATTATTTTGTAACCCCAAAATGATAATGTCCTAATTGACCAAAATAAAAATGTCCTAATCTGATAACTTACCATAACGCAATAAAGGAGGCGTTATGGATCACAGAGAGGACATGATCATGGTCAGGACACAGGAGATAAAACGTTATCAAATCATTAATAAGGTTTTTGACAAAAGTATTAATCAGCAGGAAGCATCTGAGCTTCTAAATTTAAGTGATCGGCAAGTTAGGCGAATTGTCCGACGAGTACGGCAAGAAGGGGAACGAGGCGTAATTCACCGATCGCGGGGATGTAAAGGACGCCGGAGAGTTTTTAAAGCGCTCCGAGATAGGATTCTGAGATTATATCAAGAAAGGTACAAAGGATTTGGACCACTTTTAGCCAGTGAGAAGCTTTGGGAATTAGATCATATAAAGATCAGTGATGAGACATTGCGGTTGTGGTTGATAGCAGAAGGATTGTGGCATGTGGACAAGCGCCGAAAGGTTAAAGAGCGCAGTTGGCGAGCACGCAAAGAGCGGTTTGGTCAAATGGTGCAGATGGACGGGAGTCATCATACTTGGCTGGAAGACCGAGGACCGAAGTTGGTATTGATGGGATTTATCGACGACGCGACAAGCGATTTTGATGGAATGTTTTTTGATTATGAAGGGACCAAACCGGCGATGGGGGCTTTGAAGTCTTACGCCAAGAAGAATGGGTTGCCGATGCAGTTGTATTTAGATAAACACTCGACTTATAAGAGCAATTCTAAGAAAAGGTATCAATTCGCGAATTGGGCCTTTGAAGAAAAAGAAGAGTTGACGCAATTTGAACGGGCATGCAAGCAGCTTGGGATTGAAGTGATCCATGCGCATAGCCCGCAGGCCAAGGGGCGAATAGAACGAGTTTTTAAAACCTTACAAGATCGGCTGGTCAAAGAGATGCGATTGGCTGGGGTTAAAACTTGCGAAGAAGCGAATGCGTTTTTAAAGATGTATTTGCCGAAGTTCAATAAGCGCTTTCGGGTATTAGCGCAGTTGTTGGGAGATTTGCACCGGCCGGTTGATAAGGCCGTCAAGCTCGATGAGATATTGTCCGTGCAGACATCGCATGTGTTGCGCAATGACCGGACGGTGATACATAAACGTCAACTGTATCAAGTGACAGATAAGACAAGAGCCAAACAGGTGATGGTGTATGAGTATTTGAATGGTCGGCTGGCAATAAAGTATGGCAAGCAATCGTTGGCGTTTAAAATCATTGACCAGCGACCACAAGCAGAAGATAAGCCGCGAAAGGTTAAACATCGGATAGGACGTTTAGCCCCTGCGCGCAATGCGTATTGGAGGGTCGGTTTTAAATTGCGGGGCAGCCTTCGCAACTTCTAGAATTAGGACATTATTAATTTGGTACAACTAGGACATTTTTAATTTGGCTGGACAGCCTGGGGAAATAGTGTTTGTCTGCCGAAGCAAAACCCGTTATAATGACCCGTTTTCATAAGAGCGGTAAGTCGGTATGGGAAGATCGAACAGTGAGTTTATAAGATTGGGATTATATGTTTGCAAAACGGACGAATTGGGAACTGACGCCAAATCGAGTGGCGGGTATTCTTGAGGGTTATAAAAGCAGTGGACAAAAGATTTTGGATTTGACAGAGTCAAATCCGACGCGTTGTGGATTTGTCTATCCGCACAGCGAGCTTTTAACGCAGCTATCCGCGCCAGTAAGTATGCAGTATGTCCCCTCGCCACAAGGGCTTTTGTCGGCGCGTCAAGCGGTGGCGGCG
>JAGOMX010000003.1 GCA_017993335.1 Alphaproteobacteria bacterium
GGCTTTAGGGGCAAAAAATATTACGAAAGTAAATTCAATTGCTCTGGATTTGGGCGTGTCCTCTCCACAATTAGACGAAGCTTCACGGGGGTTTTCCTTTGCAAAAGATGGTCCTCTGGATATGCGGATGAGCCAAAAAGGACCCAGTGCAGCAGACCTCGTTAATGAATTGCCAGAAGAAGAATTAGCTGATATTCTGTACCAATATGGTGAGGAGAGGCAATCTCGTCGCATCGCGAGAAAAATACTCGCGGCGCGAAAAGAAGGTCCGATTCAAACAACAAAGCAGTTGGCTGAAATTATATACTCTGTCATGCCAAAACACGGGAAGGGAATAGATCCTGCGACCCGCACGTTTCAGGCCCTTCGAATCAAAGTAAATGATGAGATGGGCGAGCTGGAACGCGTCCTGGAATTGGCAGAAAAGTTGCTGTTGCCGGGTGGTCGGTTGGCCGTCGTTTCCTTTCATTCTTTAGAAGATAGAATCGTTAAGCAGTTTTTAAAAACCCGCAGTCAAACGGCGGCACCAAGCAATAGGCATTCGCCGTATGTAAAAGAGGATGCGTTGCAACCAACTTTTCAGTTGGGTTCTAAAAAAGCCATTCAACCCAGTGATGAGGAATGCCAAAGCAATCCACGTTCTAGGTCCGCCAAATTACGCTGGGCGATTCGTTTGGATACACCTGTTGCAGGGAGTGTGCTATGATTAAACGCTCTGCGACTATTGGGATGATTCTTTCTACTTGTCTTGCGGTAGGTCTTTTTCAATTGAAACATAAAGTGACAGAACAAGAAAGAGAGCTTGCCAGAATACATGCGAAGATTTATACAACACAAGAAGCTATGCATATATTGCAGGCAGAGTGGTCGTATCTCAATGAGCCTGGTCGTTTGCAAAAACTGGCCTCTAAACATTTGAAGTTGGCCCCGTCGGATTCGGTGCAGTTGGTTGCGTATAAAAACTTGGATGATTTAACTCGTCCTCACAAGGGAACTGCCTTCGGCGAGCTGCAACCTGTTAAGTATTAAAAAGTAGGATATTTTAGCCTTGTCGTTTCATCCCAAGGTCCTCAATCTTTTTAAAGTGGGGCCGGAAAATCATAGTATTGTTCGCCAGGCCTTAGACATTGCAAAGACACGTCTGCTGTTGGCGATGGCGGGGATGGTATTGGGTTTTGCTCTGGTGACCATAAAATTAGTTACGGTTACGTGTTTTCATGGTGGACAAGACTATGCCTCTAACGGAAATCAGCATAATGGCTTAAATATGGGGCGTGCTACCTTTAAGGATCGTAACGGAGAAGTTTTAGCCACAACGATTGCTACGTCATCCTTGTATGCCAATCCCAAAAAAATATTGAATCCTAAGGAGGTCGTCTCCAAGCTTAAAACTGTTTTCCCTCATCTGAATGAGAAGGATGTGCTGGAAAAATTGAAAAGTGATAAGACTTTCTTGTGGATTGTGCGGCATTTGACGCCGCAGCAAAAATCCGCGGTCATGCGTTTAGGGCAACCGGGTTTAGAGTTCATGCGGGATACGAAAAGGGTGTATCCTTTTGGTGAATTATTATCCCATGCGGTAGGTTTCGTGGACGTGGACAATACAGGTATATCCGGTCTTGAAAAGGGTATGGATCAGCATCTGCGCAGCACTAACGAGCCTGTGGAGTTGTCTTTAGATATACGACTGCAGCATATTTTATTCGATGAACTGCATAAAACAGTCCATAATTTTTCTGCAGAAGGCGGCAGCACGATGATGATGGATATCGTCACCGGCGAAATTTTAGCGATGGTTTCTTTGCCTGACTTTGATCCAAATAAACCGGTTATTGAAAACCCACAGGCCTTATTTAATCGTAACACGCTAGGCGTTTATGAAATGGGGTCTTCCATGAAGATTATCAATACGGCTTTAGCGTTACAATCAGGGATAGCGACCATTGAAACAAAATTTGATGCCACGCAGCCCCTGAAGGTTGGTCGGCATTTTGTCACCGACTATCATGCCAAGAATACATGGTTAACGGTGGAAGAAATATTTGTGTACTCTTCGAACATCGGCTCTGCGCGGATGGCTTTAAAGGCGGGTAGCGATAGGCAGAAAAGTTTTATGAAGGAAATAGGATTCTTGCATTCCCAGAAACTAGAAATTCCTGAATTAGCACAACCGCTCGTGCCAATGACGTGGAAAGAAGCAAATACCATAACGATTTCCTATGGTTATGGTTTATCCGTTTCGCCGTTACATACATCGGTGGCTATTGCGGGTATTGTGAATGAGGGAAAAATGGTGGAGCAGCCAACCCTTTTAAAACGTAGCCCACAAGAAACAAAATATAAACAGATTGTGAGTTCCGATGTATCTGCAAAAGTTTTAAACTTAATGCAACAAAGTGTTATCCGTGGAACGAGCCGTAAGGGTTCTGTGCCGGGTATTATGGTCGGGGGCAAAACTGGAACCGCAAACCAGAGGCGTAGCCATGGGCGGGGGTATATCGCGAATGCGGTGAATACAACATTTGTTTGTGTTTTCCCAGAAAAACCCAAGTATCTGGTCTTTGTTATGTTGGATGGACCAAAAGCTAAAAAAGAGACTTTTGGTTTTAATACAGCAGGCTGGAATGCGGCACCTTTAGCCTCGAGCATTATTCAAAGGGCAGCCCCTATTTTAGGTGTGTTTCCTGAATTAGAAAAACCGAATGAATCCAGTGGCGCAGCCACTTTGCGTCCCGCAGTATTGAAAGATAAACATGAATAAGTCTGATGTTTTGCAGAGTTTTGTGAGTCAAAATTGTTTTAGTGAGGAGGCAGATTGGGTTGTCACTCGCGTGGTTACGGATTCCAATCAGGCTGTTCCAGACTCTATTTTTGTTGCGCTGCCATCGGTATGGGAGGGCAAAACAGGGGGTGAGGCTTATATATCGCAAGCTATAAAGAATGGGGCTCGCCTGATTATAACGAAAGAAAATCCCCCACAAAAACGACAAGACCTGACTTGGATACAAGTGGAGAATCCACACAAAGTATTGTCGCAGTTGGCGAGAAAATTCTATCCAGAACAACCAGAAACAGTTGTTGCGGTTACGGGGACCAATGGTAAATCATCCATTGTTGATTTCATTTTTCAGATTTGGCAAACCAGCGGATTTTTATCGGCGCGCATGGGGACTATAGGTGTAAAAGATAGTCTAGGCAGTCTATATGAAGAAACAGCTGGCATGACCACACCGGATGCGGTGACAATTCATCGCACGTTGCAGCGCTTGAAGCAAAATAAAATACAGTATTTAGCGATGGAATCTTCCAGTCATGCATTGGTGCAGCATCGTATGGATAGCGTGCAAATAAAATTGGCTTCTTTTACCAATTTAACCCATGAACATTTAGATTATCATCAGGATATACGCACCTATTTTGCGGCGAAGACTCGTTTGTTTGAAGATATTTTACCGCAAGACGCCATAGCGATTGTGAATGTGGATGATGCTTATGGCCGGGAATTGGTTGCAAAACTTAAGGCACAATCGAGGACTGTCGTAACCTATGGCGAGACCTCTGCGGATTTTATGTTTACGGTTAAAAATATACACAGCCATGGTATGGATGTTGAGCTTAACATTTACGGGAGATCGTATTCATTGCTCTTTCCCCTAATTGGTAGTTTTCAGATCTCTAATGCGGTTTGCGCTGTGGCGAATGCGGTGCATTCAGGTGTGGAGGAAAAAGCGGCAGTGCTAGCTCTTGAACATTTACAATCGGTGTCGGGTCGTTTGCAAAAAGTCAGTGATCAGGTTTATGTGGATTATGCCCATACCCCAGATGCCTTATCTACAGCTTTAAAAGCTTTGCGCGGTCATTGCTCGGGGGCTTTGTCTGTCGTCTTTGGCTGTGGGGGAAACCGGGATCCTTTCAAAAGGCCATTGATGGGAAAAATAGCCGCGGAGCTGGCAGATAGAGTTTACATCACCGATGATAATCCCCGGTTTGAAGACCCAGTCCTCATACGGCAGCAAATTATTGAGGCCTGTCCTGGTGCTTTTAATTTTTCCTCTAGAAAATTAGCTATATATCAAGCTATACAAGACTTAAGCACTGGTGATATGTTGTTAATTGCCGGTAAAGGGCATGAAACGGGGCAAATTGTTGGCGATGTGACGGAGCCTTTTAACGATACGGATGTGGCGCGCGAAGCTTTAAGAGAGGATAAATGAATAATCTATGGACGGCGGCGCAGATCAATAAACTATTTTCTTGTGCCTTATCGCCAGAATGGTCTGCAAAAGGCGTTTCGATTGACTCCCGCAGTTTAGTGCCTGGGCAAATCTATGTGGCGCTTAAAGGGGCTAAATTGGATGGTCATGACTTTGTGTCGGCGGCGGTGGCGGCTGGAGCTAGTGCGGTTATTGTGGAAAAATCTATGGATGTAGCTGTTCCACAAATACTTGTGGAGAATGCTTTAGATGCCTTGCGACTTTTAGCACAATCGGCTAGATCTGTGACGGAATCTAAGGTGGCGGGGATCACAGGGAGTGTGGGGAAGACGAGTACGAAAGAGGCCTTACTGTTCATTTTGCAAGACCAGGCGGCAACGTATGCAACGCCTCGTAGTTTTAATAATCATTGGGGGCTGCCGCTATCTGTGGCGAATATGCCTGGGGATGCTGCCTATAGTATTATTGAAATGGGCATGAATCATCGCGGTGAAATTGCGGGACATACCCAACTTGCCAGGCCGCATGTGGCGTATATCACGAATATAGAAGCGGTGCATTTGGGCAACTTGGGATCTATTCAAGCTATCGCGGAGGCAAAATCAGAAATTTTTGAAGGTCTTGTTCCTGGTGGAATTTGTATTCTCAATAGTGATTCCCAGCAATTAGATGTGTTGGAGGCCGCCGCAAGAAAAGCTAATCCAGCGGAAATCTGGTTCGTGGGGACAACCGCCAAAGCGAATGTCAGATTATATGAATCAGAAGTGTTTTCAGATCATCAAATTGTTCATGCGGATATCGCTGGCGTCAAACTTACCTATCGCTTGAATGTTATGGGGCCCCATTGGGTGTTGAATAGCTTAGGGATTTTAGCGGTCGTAAAAGCTTTAGGCGCGGATGTAGAATTAGCCGCGGCTAAATTACAAGATTTTCAAGCCATAGCAGGACGTGGTCAAACCCATCTGGTGGATTTAACCCATCATCAACAGATTATGGTTATTGATGATAGCTATAATGCGGGACCAGTTTCCATGAAGGCGGCGATTCATGTGCTCGGTCAATCCAAGTTGACACCGCAAAGCAGGCGAATTGCCGTTTTGGGGGACATGTATGAAATTGGACCACAAGAAGTCGAAGAACATGTAAAATTAGCCGAGATTCTGGTGCAACAGAATATCCATTGCGTTTATACCAGTGGAGCTTTGATGAAAAATTTGTATGATGCGCTTCCAGATTCTATGCGGGGTAGGCATGAGGATGATCCTAAAAAGCTTGCGGATCTTTTGTTAAAAGAAGTTCAGGCTGGCGATATCTATATGGTGAAAGGATCTCGCGGGGGGTATCAAGAAAAAGGGCGCATGTATGCGGTTGTAGAGGCTTTATTACAGATGCAAAACGGGAAAAAAGAACGTGCTGTATAACTTATTATTTCCATACTCTAACGAGATTGCCTTTCTAAACGTATTTAAATACATAACGTTTCGTACAGGTGGCGCAATTCTGACAGCTCTTTTGATTAGTTTTGTCATTGGTCCTGGCTTTATTCGGTGGTTGAAGAAAAAGCAGAAAGAGGGCCAGCCTATACGAGATGATGGCCCGGCTAGTCATCTGCTGACGAAGAAGGGGACACCCACTATGGGTGGGGCGCTCATTCTTGCGGCGTTGAGTATATCGACGTTGTTGTGGGCTGATTTAACGAATCCCTATATCTGGGTGACCTTGTTTGTCACGCTGGGGTTTGGTGGTCTGGGGGCTTTTGATGATTATTTGAAATTAACGAAACGATCCTCGAAGGGTTTATCGGGTAAAATGAAGCTTGTGGGGCAGATCGCGATTTCTCTTGTGGCGGCCTATATTATTGTGATTCTTTCTGAACCGGATCTGGCGAATAAAATTGCTATTCCTGTTTTTAAAAATACTTTTTTGAATTTGGGGTGGATGTTTATTCCCTGGGCCATTGTGGTGATGATCGGTGCGTCGAATGCTGTTAACTTAACAGATGGTTTAGATGGTTTGGCGATCGTTCCGGTTATGATAGCGGCAATGTGTTTTGGACTGATTGCTTATTTGGCCGGAAATATTGTTTTTTCCGGCTATCTGCAACTCAATTATGTGGCCGGTAGCGGTGAGATTGCTATTCTTTGCGGAGCGGTATTGGGCGCTGGTCTTGGGTTCTTGTGGTTCAATGCCCCGCCAGCTATGGTTTTTATGGGAGATACAGGGTCTCTGGCTGTGGGCGGTATGTTGGGAACGATAAGTGTTATTACGAAACACGAGTTAGTCTTGGCGGTCGTCGGTGGGCTGTTTGTCATGGAGACGGTATCTGTCATTATACAGGTTGTCTATTTTAAAATGACGGGCCGTCGTGTATTCTTAATGGCACCGATTCATCATCATTTTGAAAAAAAGGGCTGGGCGGAGCAAACGATTGTTATTCGTTTTTGGATCATAGCGGCCATATTGGCGTTAGTTGGTCTTTCCACATTGAAGTTGAGGTAACCACATGATTATCGTTGAGAGCTTTGCCGGACAAAATGTCATCGTTTTGGGATTAGGCCGTACGGGAAAAGCAGCGGCTCGAGCTATCCAGGCGGGTGGCGGAAACGTCTATGCATGGGATGATAATTCATTGCTGCGTACAGAAGCCAGAAATGCCGATATACAAGTTATGGATCCATTGCGTTTGGATTGGAAAACGATTGCCGTGCTGGTGATGAGCCCTGGAATACCTCATACCTTTCCTGAGCCTCATCCTGTTGCGGCGAAGGCTCGTAATGCTGGTGTACCAATTGTTTCAGATGTGGATCTTTTAGGCCGCACGCAGACCGCGGCGAAATATATTGGTATAACGGGAACCAATGGTAAGTCTACGACCACATCTCTTATCGGGCATATTTTAAAGAAAACGCATCAAAATGTAGAAGTGGGCGGTAATATTGGGATTCCGTCTTTAACGTTGGAGCCTTTAGACGCGGATGGAATCTATGTGCTGGAAATGTCTTCATTCTTAAATGAATTAACCCGATCCATACGTTTTGATGCGGCCGTTTTATTGAATATTACTCCCGACCATATTGATCGGCATGGAAGTATGGAGGGGTATGTGGCGGCCAAGGAATTGATATTCCAAAACCAAAAGCCGGGCAGCATTGCCATTGTCGGTATGGACGATGCACGCAGTATGCGTATTTATCATCGTTTAAAGAATAACTCACACACAAAAGTTGTCGGCATTTCAGCGCGTAAAGCGATAAAAGGTGGAATTTATTATAAGGATGGTCTTTTGATAGATGACGCGTTCTCTCAACAAGCCATAGTTCTGGACGCCCGCAAGGGAACCAAGTTTATCTTGGGTCTGCACTGGCAGAGCGTTTGTGCGGCCTATGCAGTGGCTCGACATTTTGGTGTGAGTCGTCCGATGATTCTGGAAAGTATGGAAACTTTTGAAGGGATGGATCATCGCCAACAATATATCGCGACAATTGACGATGTTCTTTATATTAACGATAGCAAGGCGACAAACATGGCTTCCGCGAAGGAAGCTCTAAACACTTTCCAGGATATTTTTTGGATTCTGGGTGGTCGGATGAAAGGTGAGAGTTTGAGTAGCCTTTCCGATTATTTCCCTAAAGTTAAAAAGGCTTTTTTGATTGGTGAGGCTATTGATTCCTTTGCGAGCGTATTCACGTCAGCGGGAGTGCCTTATGAAGAATCAGGGGATTTAGAGCAGGCGGTTCTGGACGCACGTCGAGCGGCTCTGTCTTCTGAATGTGCGAATCCGACTGTTTTGCTCAGTCCTGCCTGCGCGAGTTTTGATCAGTTTGATAACTTCGAAGAACGGGGCAAGTTGTTTTGCAAAGTGGTTCTCGAATTGCCCGGTTTGCGCCTGCACCGTGAGGATAAAGAGCAAAAAACGTCTTTTCTAGAGGTGATATAAATGTCAACGACAATCTCCCGCAACGACCGAAGTTTAATGGGCCAGTGGTGGTGGACGGTAGATCGCTGGTTATTGGGATCTGTTTGTTTGCTTATGGTTTTGGGGTTGTTGATGTCCTTTGCGGCGAGTCCGTCGGTGGCCAGTACGCTAAATATTAACCCTTATTATTTTGTTATTCGTCATACGGCATATCTGATTCCATCTATGTTATGCCTTGTGGCGGTTTCCTTGTCTAGCCCACGGAATATCCGAAGAATTGCTTTAATTTTATTTTTATTCAGTGTGGGCCTTGTGTTAATGACATTGTTTTTTGGTGTGGAGATCAAGGGGGCGCGGCGATGGATTTCATTTGCTGGCACGTCCATTCAACCGTCGGAGTTATTAAAACCTGGATTTGCGATTATTACGGCATGGATGTTATCTGAAAAAAGGCTATATCCAGAATTTCCTGGGGCTTTGGTCAGTTTTCTGGTCTATATTTTTTCTATTAGTTTGCTGTTGATGCAGCCGGACTTGGGTATGGTTGTTTTGCTGACGCTTGTGTGGTTTTCCCAGTTATTTTTAGCGGGATTGTCTATGGTCTGGGTTTTCATTGCAGGGGGTCTAGGTGTGGGTGGGCTTGGCTTGGCGTATCTGTTTCTACCTCACGTAACGAAACGTATAGATCAATTTTTCAATGGGGATGGTGGCGATCGTTTTGGGGATAAATATCAAATTACTCAATCACTAGAAGCCTTCATGAGTGGTGGTTTCATGGGGCAGGGTCCGGGGGAAGGTGTTGTTAAGCGGTTTATTCCGGACGCGCATGCGGACTTTGTCTTTGCTGTGGCCGCGGAAGAGTTTGGTTTTATCTTTTGTGCTTTTCTGATTTTTATATTTTTATTTGTGGTTATTCGCAGCCTATTGCGTGTATTTCGGCAGGATAACCTTTTTGCGATTTTAGCGGTGGGTGGATTGGTTTTACAGTTTGGGCTGCAAGCTTTAATCAATATTGCCTCTACGTTAAACTTAATTCCGACCAAGGGCATGACCTTGCCATTTTTGAGTTATGGGGGGTCCTCTATCCTTACATTAGCCATATCTATGGGTATGGTTTTGGCTTTAACCCGCCATCATTATAGTGGTGAGAGGTCATGACACGTTTTCTGTTTACCGCTGGTGGCACGGGTGGTCATATGTTCCCTGCATCCGTAGTTGCAGAAAAATTGATGGGGTTAGGGCATGAAGTACATTTCTTGACGGATGTCAGGGGTGCATCGTATTTACCGGATTCTTTACCTTTTACAGCCTTAGATCTGTCGGCATTAGGAAAACGTAAGTGGTGGAGCCTACCTTTGGTTTTGGGACAGTTGATGGTGGCATGTCTTTATAGTTTGTCCTATTTTATAAGATTTAAACCCGAAAAAGTCGTTGGATTTGGTGGATATGTGACGTTTCCTGTTTTGCTGATGTGTAAAATATTTGGAGTGCCTTATTATTTACATGAGCAAAACTCTGTTATGGGTAAAGTGAACCGTTGGTTTTCTCGCACCGCCATGTGCATCATGACGAGTTTTCCGGATACAATCCCCGATACAGGAGAGCTCGTATACACAGGCCTTCCCGTCCGAGAATCTTTACATGCTTTATCGGCAGAAAAATATGAGACGCCCGCAAAGGAATTTAATGTTCTGGTGATCGGCGGAAGTCAGGGGGCCTCTATCTTTTCTACCACCATTCCGCCTGCATTACGTATGTTATCAGAAAGGGTGCCTATCCCCATCCATGTGCATCAACAATGCCGGGCAGGGGATTTGGATTTTGTGGCACAGGCTTATAAAGATTCAAAAATCACGGCGCATACGGATGTATTTTTTCAGGATATGAAACAAGCTTATAAAAACGCTCACATCGTTATCTGTCGGGCGGGAGCTTCATCTATTGCAGAACTATGTCTGGTGGGGAAGCCCGCTCTATTGGTGCCCTTTGCAAAGGCAATGGATGATCACCAAACTTTAAATGCGCAATTCATTACCAAAAACCAAGCCGGTTGGTCCATGGCTGAGGCAGACTTTACGCCAGAAGTTTTAGTCAATTTGCTGCAGAAACTCATTCAAGATCAAGACCTTTTGATGCAAGCCAGCGTTGCCATGAAAAAATTGGGACAACCAGAGGCAACAAACAAAATTGTCAGCCAGGTTACTCGCTAGATGAATCGCCAACGCGTCTTTTTTTCCAATCGGACGTAGCGCTTAGGGTCTTTTCCATGGTAGACGCATTATCTTTTAGTATGGATATACCGTCTTTATGCGTCAGGTCTTCCGGAAGGGTGCTAACGTTGTTATGGCGAATATCAAGAAATTGTAAAGCGATTAGCCCAGAAAGTTTATCGGATATAAAATAAAGGTGATTGTTGTTAAGGGTGAGAACCCTTAGTTTGAAGGCTTTTATCTCCCCTATATAAATCTCTCTGATATGGTTATCGCTGAGACACAGGAACTCCAGAGCAGGCATCATAAATACTCCCGAGGGCAGAAAAGTTAGGCTCGCGGAGCATATAAATAATTTCTGCAGGGCCCTCATGCACACAATCCTGTCGGGTATGTTTGGGATTTGATTATGGGATAAATCTAGCTCCCCAAGTTTATCTAAATTCAGAAGGGCTGGTGGAAATTCTGTTAGATTATTGTTTTTTAAAGTGAGGATCCTTAAGCCCGCCAAGAACTCAAAGCTGGAAATAAGGGAGGCTAACTGATTTTTATGTAAGTATAAGGTGTGCAGCTTTGTAAGCCTGCTAAATTTAACGGGTATGGTGTGGAGCATATTGTGGCTTATATCGAGATAAATTAAATGAGTAAGACTACCGATCTCATTCGGGATGATAGTGATGTAGTTATGAGATACGTCTAGGTATGTTAGCGAAGAAAGCTGACATATGTCTGTGCTCAGGCGACCTCTGAAGCGATTTTTTGAAAGGATGAGAGTGGTTATGTTCTTAAAGCTGTGAATTTCATGGGGTAGAGTGAGAAGCTCTTTTTCGGATAAATTAACCTCCGTGCGCTCGGAATCAAGGGTTAGATCTGCCAGCAAATCTGGAACATCAGATGCACATAAAGAATTTATCGTGATCATCCAGATGAACAAAGCAAATATTGTATTTTTCACATGCATCCCTATGAAAGCCCCTAGCTTAGCCATCAATCATGCCAGGGAAAATCCTCCGGGTCATTACTTTTTTTAAGTTGTCCCCAACAGTTTAGTGAATCACTGCGTGATGAACGGGAATCTTCTTTATTTCATCGGCTAAATTAAGTTCCGCCTCCCAGAGATCATACGTTTGTTGCATGCGCAGCCACATTATGGGGCTATTGTTACAAAAACGCCCTAAGCGCAAAGCCATAGACGGGCTTATGGATTGGGATCCATTTAAAATCCTATGTAGTGTTTGACGAGTAATGCCAAGTTCTTTGGCTGCTGCGCTTACAGACAGGCCTAAATTTGGTAACACATCTTCCTTTAGTATTTGTCCAGGGTGAGTAGGTGCCCTGTCAGGGCGTCTTTCAACCAAATATTCTTTCTTCATTTTTAATCTCCTTAGTGGTATTGCTCAAGATCCACAGCCCACGCATCACTATCTTTCCATTCAAAAGTAATGCACCATGGCCCGTTGATATGAACCGTATATCTTTTAGGGCTTCCCAGCAGACTATGGAAATTGAACCCAGGGATGTTCATGTCCTCTGGTTTTTCCGCTTGATCCAGGGCGTCAAGCCTCCGAATGCATCGGGCGATGAGCTTTTGATCAAGTTTAGAAGACTTTCCGGTTATAAATAGGTCTTTAAGTGCCTTGCTGTGAAAACTCTTTATCATGTTTAACTGTAACATATAAAGTTACACATGTAAAGCCTTGTTTTACACAGAAGATGATCTCCCAACCATGTAAATTTATTGTGGGGTGGTTTATTACCAATTTCAGTATGAATGGTTTTTCATTTCAGAACAATTTTTAGCATTTCGACTGTTGGCGAGAACGCAATTTACGTTTACACTGCAAGTGAGGTAATTTTTGTTTTTTGCCAACTTTACTTAAAGTCGTCGAAAAAATTAGTAGATTGACGTGGAATATATTTTAACATGATTATCAAGATCGAATATACGAGGAGCACGAAATGACGTACACGGAAAACCAGGGGCCTTTTGTTATTGTATTGGGCAATGAGAAGGGGGGTACAGGTAAATCTACTGTATCTATGCATATTTTGGTGCATTTAATGCGCATGGGTTTTAGTGTAGGTAGTGTGGACGTGGATGCAAGACAAGGTACATTTACCCGATATTTGGAAAATAGAGAGGCTTACAGCAAAGCCCACAACATGAATTTGCTAATGCCTCAGCATGTGTCTCTCACCCGTAGCACGCTGGATAGCACCAAAGAAGCCGAAGCCGAAGAACGGGAAAAAATCCAAAAAGTATACCAGGATTTATCGCACCACGATTTTATCGTGATTGATACACCTGGTAATGATACGTATTTATCTAGGCTGGCGCATTCTTATGCCAACGTTATTATCACGCCTGTAAATGATAGTTTCATTGACCTGGACGTGTTGATGAAGATAAAGGATTTGGAGAAAAATATGATCTCCCCCAGCCATTATGCTGAAATGGTGTGGAACCAAAAGAAAGAGCGGTTGATTCGGGATAAGGTAACCATTGACTGGATTGTGGTGCGAAATCGCTTAAGTAATATTGCTTCCCGGAACAAGGAAGAAATGTGGCGTGTGTTGCAGCTTTTGTCCAAGCGCATTGGTTTTCGTTTGGGCGAGGGGTTTGCGGAACGAGTTATTTTCCGTGAACTCTTTCTGACGGGAATGACTCTATTGGATATGGAAGATACAGGACAGGCCTTGAAATTGTCCCATATTGCTGCACGCCAGGAATTGCGGAGTTTATTAAATATGCTGAACCTGCCTCAACTGGAGGATAAGCTCAAGCTGGCCAGTTAGATGATCTATATCCTTCTCTTACTTTTGATTGTGGTTTATATGTTTATGCGCTGGCTTGCTGGCGCGGATTCGGCAGCTTTAGCCTCGGCGGTAAAAATTGTTTTATGGACGGCTTTTATTGTGCTGATGTTTATGTTGATTCTCACGGGCAGGGCTGTTTCGCCTATATTCATACTTCTGATGGTTTTTGCCGGGGTTGCGATAAGAAAATATTTGAAAAAGCCAAGCGGGGATTCTGACCATATGACACGAGCAGAAGCCCTGAAAATTCTAGATTTGGGAGACTCTCCGACAAAGGCACAAATTATGGATGCGCACAAACGCCTGATGAAAAAAGTTCACCCGGATACGGGTGGATCTGTTTATTTAGCACAAAAACTTAACGCAGCCAGAGACATGCTAATAAGGGATAAAAATGAATAAAAAAGAAAAAATAATTGGCATTTTGGGGGGTATGGGGCCTGAAGCTGGTGTGATGATGCAGCGATACATTAATCAATCGGCCAAGGCTATATTGCATACCAAACATGATGCGGACTTTCCGGATGTATTACATTTTTCCATGCCGAAACACTTACCCGATCGAACAAATTTTCTGATTGGTCTTGAGGCCGAGAATCCAGCGATAGAGGCCGCGAAACAAGCTCTGTTTTTGGCTCATATCGGACAGCAGTTAGGTAAGGACGTTATTGCTTGCGTGGCTTGTGATACATTTCATGCGAGCGCGATCTGGCAGCTTTTCTGCAAAAACATTCAGGCGTGCGACAACTTAACTATGGTTCATATGGTGGATGAAACCATCCAAGAGTTGAAAGATTTTTTGGCTCCCCCAGCCAAGATCGCGATTTTTGGCACTATTGGGGGGTTAAAAGAAAAAATCTACGAATCCAGATTGGTGCCTCTGGGCTATGAAATTACCCCCCTGACTTTTCATCAACAGCAAGATATTCATAAGGCTATTTATGATCCTCACAATGGCCTAAAGGCTCATTCCATGGCAACGGATTTTGCCATTAAGCTGGTGGAGAATGTGACCGCATCCTTAAAAGAACAAAACGTTCAAAAAATTATTTTAGGCTGTACAGAACTTAGCCTGATTATTTCCTCTACCCATGATGAATTATTTTTAGATCCGATGATGACGGTGGCCAATAGGTTGGTTCATTTATATGCGGAATAGTTTATGAAAAAAATCGCTCGGAACACGATTATGATCCGAGCGACTATTTGAGGGTTGATTAAGGCTGAGCGACGAAAACATGCTCAATGACGCCTAGGTTGTTTTGTAGTAAGGCTATGCCAGTAGGTGTAAGTTGGTCTAGGCGTATCAGCGTTTCATATTCAAAAGAATAGTTGAGTCCGTTGATAAAAAGTTCTGTTGGACCCACTTCTATTCCGCTACTGCCCGAAACCTCTTGAGCACCAGGTGAGCTTGGGTTGCCTATAATACCAGCACTTGTCATTATTGCAGAAAAGACCTGGCCATCTGAGGTAGATCCGAAATTAAATGCGATCTCAGTTCCATAACGCATGCTAAAGAATAAATTGGTCTCCACATCATTTGGCATGTACCCGAATCCGAGCTCGATGTAAGTATTGCTAGCATCCCCACCTAAAAGAATGCTTTGCAAGAATGACACATCCCCTGGATTAAGCGTGCCGGTTAGGTTTTCAAAAACTGTCTGTACCATTATGTTATTTAAGTCGCTTATCGCCCTCGCATCGCTATAGGTTTTTGCATCTATTACATTTGTTACTACATCTGGTGCTGTGCCTTCGGATAAAAAGACATCGCTCAAACGACTTAACGGTGGAGGAACATCCGTGACCGTTAAGGTGAATGTATCCATGGCGGTTGCGCCGGCTCCATCTGTTACGATCACATCAATCGCATAAGGCGTATCGGCAGCAACCGTTGGGGCCGTTCCTGTAATCACGCCGGTAAAAGAATCGATGCTCAACCAAGATGGAACCGAAGACCCCAGTGCATAAGTGAGTACATTACCGGTATCTATATCGGATGCAGCGACAGCAAAACTAATAGCTGTGCCCTCGTCATAGATTTTATCTGTAACGGCCGTAATAATCGGTGCGTCGTTCGTTCCAACCACGCGCAAAGTCAGGTCTCCTGTGCTTGAAGCGCCATATTCGTCCATTGCCATAATAGGTACTTGGAGTTCAAGTGTTTGTCCTGCAGCTAAGTAATTGTAGGATGGATGGCTCCGGTCAAAGCTAGCCGTGCCGTTGGGATTAATGATCAATCCATCCGGTAAAGGACCCATAGGGGTATAGGTTAAGATAGCGCCATCATCTATATCACTAGCCATAAATGACAAATTAAATGCGAAGACACCATCGCCTTCGATGAGTGGTGCAATGAGTGCACTTACGACCACTGGTGCATCGTTGGCGCCCATTATTTCAACTCTGATATTCGCGGTGCTCGTGGCTCCGTGTTCATCGGTTACCATATATTGGGTGGTAACAATCATCGTCTGACCTTGAGCCAAATGATCGTAAGCGGGGTTTGAAGAATCAAAGGTATAGGTGCCATCCGCATGAATGACAATACCAGCTGCGGCTACGCCGACAGCGCTATAGGTGAGTACGGCTCCATCATCCGCATCGCTTGTGGCTGGGATTAGGGTTCCGTTGACAATGCCACCGCCTTCAAAAAACAATGTTGTGAATACGTTAAGAGCTTTTGGCGCATCGTTGGTGCCCACCAAAGTAATCGTTAAGGCTTTTGTGGCATCAACCCCACCATTGCCATCGCTGACAGTAAAGGGAATCGTCAACACCAGGGTAGCGCCAGCGGCTAGATGGTTATAAGAGGTGTGTGTGGCATCAAAAGTATAGCTGCCATTAGGATTCAGAACAAAACCCGCCACAACTGAACTGGTGCTAAAGGTAAGCGTGTCGCCCACGTTGGGATCTACGGCGACCAACTGGCCAGAAATGGCTGCATCGCCTTCATTAATGTCGAGGGTAGCATTCACCGCGACAGGTGCCTGATTCACAGGACCCTCAATGACGATCTGAATGTTCTCGATGTTCACAACGCGTAAATCTATATAGGAAACATAATCTTGAAAGTTAAAGACCGTCTTTTTATTCCAGGTGCTAAAGGCTGTTAGGGCGGCCTGTAAATCTGCAGCTTGTTGCGCAGTAACCACTAACCGGATTGTGTCGGAGCCTCTTTCCCCATCGTAAAAATCATAAGTGCAGTTATTAAGGTCTATGTTTTCTGTGACTTTATGGATGAATATGTCATTGCCATTACCGCCAAGAATAATGTCATCTCCGCTGCCGCCGTCGATAGTATCACTACCATTGCCCGCAAGAATTAAATCGCTACCGCCACCACCATTAATGAGGTCATCACCATTGCCCGCTAAAATAATATCAGAGCCCGAACCACCCGTTAACGTATTATCACCATTACCACCAACCAATATTGCCATGTAACACTCCCTAATAATGATTTACTCATTAATATTGACAGAAATTAATTAATGTTTGGTTAATTTTGTCAAAAAATACTTCCTTAAAAAGTTTCTTCGACCCACTGTATTTGCATAAAAATTTATAATGAAAACAATGACTCCCTACGATTTCCTTGTGATTCAATTCTATTGATTTAAGATGGAAGAATATTTCTTAAGGTTTGGTCCGTTGAGATGAGGTCATAAGAAGGTAACTTTTTGGATTTTTAAGCAGAAGGCGTAGAATGAATCGTATTTTTCTTTCTCTAATGTTCTTGTTTTTGAGCTCATGTGGGTGGGCTCAATCTGAGGTCGCTCCGGCGCCAAGTCCTGAGGATAATCCAGTCGTCTTGCCGGGCAGTTTAACCTCGCCAGAGATTGAGGCGATTAAAAATGGCGGTGTGTTAAAAATAGCCGTGTTGCGGGAGAATTTACCCCCTTTCTTTTTTAGGAATAAAAAGGATGAACTGGAAGGGATTGATATCAGTCTGGCCAAAACCCTTGCTTTAGAGTTAGGTGTGCGGCCGGTTTTTGTGGAGGTGGATAGTTTTGATGCGGTTGTGGAGGAAGTCTATCAAAAACGTGCGCATATCGGTTTGTCAAAGCTGAGTGTGACCACAAAACGAGCGGAAAAAATCCGATATGTGGGTGGGTATGTCACTTTATCTAAAGCTTTATTGGTCAATCGATTAGAGTTTAAAAAATTAAGGAATATGGGGGCCAATACACTGGAAGCGGCTTTTAAATTGCCAGGAGTAAAGATTGGGGTGATTGGGCGTAGCTCCTATGAAACATTTGCACGTATCCTTTTCCCGCTGGCCACGATTAAGAGATACAAAAAGTGGGATGAGCTTGTGGAGGCGACGCTGAATGGGGAAGTGGTTGCGGCTGTTCGGGATGAATGGGAAATTCGAAAGGCGCTAGATGAAAGGCCTGACTTGCCTCTATATGCAGAGGCTATATTCTTGAAAAATCAAAACGATCCTATAAAAATTGCTGTGGCATGGGATAGTCTTCAGTTGGGTAATTTTATTGATACTTTTATGTTGCTGAATGAGAAGTACAAATTCGACGTCGATAAGCTTCTGAGTACCTATAAGCGGTACAATAAAAATGCAGAGAAATGACATTGATCACAGCCATCCTTCGTAATAAATTTGCTTTTCTAGGTGGCGCTTTTCTTGGCACATTAATTGGCACGTTTTTCCCCGAAATAGGTCGAAATATGGGGTATGTTAGCGACATTCTGATTGATGTTATGAAGATGTGCGTTATGCCGATTATTTTAACGTCTATTACGATCAGCTCGGCGCATTTTACAACAGAAAAATCTGGCCAGGCAACGATGCCGATTATTTTGAGCGGATTTTGTGTTTTATTGATATGCAGTATGATGGGCATGATCGCAGCGGTCTTGTTTCAACCAGGATTTGCCTTGGATACCACGACGAGCCCTTTAATTAAAAATGTAGTGGAGGCTTCGGCGCAAAGTACACGTGCAATTAATGAGTCTTTTGATAGCGATTTAACCAGCGGAACCTTGAATATTTTGCTGAGCCTTATACCTAATAATATATATGCGGCCTTGGCAGAAAATCGTATTTTGCAGGTTATCAGCTTTGCCATCATTTTGGGCGTATCTTTAGGGCATCATGCAAAAGAAGATGCAAAAATTCTTGTGCTGATGCAGCAAACACTCGACATATTTTCAAAAATATTCTCTGTCATCGCGTTTATCTTTCCAATCATCATGGTCTGTATTTCCGCCAAGCATTCCGCGGAGCTGGGGAGTGATATGTTTATCACCATGGGGAAATTTATTCTGGAATTCTATGCGGCCACCACTTTCTTGTTTGTGGTTTTGAGCCTGATTATGTTTGTGCGCACGAAAACTTCTTTTTCTCAGTGGTATAATATCATCAAAGATCCCTTGATCGTAGCCATCGCCACGCAAAGTAGTGTGGCGTCTATTCCTACATCCATAAATGCCATGAAGCGATTTAATTACGACCCTAAATTTGTTCAGCTCATTATCCCTTTGGGGTCGCTCATAGGCCGTTATGGCGTTATCCTCTATTTTGGCTTTTGTGCAATATTTGCAACGCAAATATATTCGTTAGAATTAAGCTGGAGTGATTATGTGTTGATCATGTTTGTTGCAGTGTTGGCGGGTGTGTCGACTTCTGGACAATCAAGTACGTTGGGTCTTTCGTCTCTGTCTTTAATTCTCACACCGCTGGGGATACCGTTTGAAAGCATTCAGCCGTTACTGATTGCTGTGGATGCGTTTGTAGATCCAGCGAGAAGCTTTACAATTGTGCATACGAGTTGTGTGATTGTATCTTTGGTCGATCAACCAAGGGGTAAGCCTTTATCTTTAGAAGAAGTGTTTGCTGCGGAACAAGTCCCTATAAAAGCAAGTGGTGGAACGGTTAAGAATGTCGTCTGAGGAGGGGAGTCGGTACGGGGCGGTAAGCTCTGTCTTACGACAGCCGGATACCGCCCTGTGTACGAATTTATTGGATTTGTATTACATTATGCCTAGCAGGCCCAAAAGAGCTTTTACGCCAGCTACGCCGACTAAAATGTAGACAACTTTAGCGACCACAGTCCCACCACCAAAGATTTTAGCAACCAAGTCTATGCCCAAAAGGCCAAAAAGTCCCCAGTTGATACCACCCACGATAAGTAGGATCATGAAAATTTTGTCTAACATCATACCAATGTCCATTATTTCACCTATATTTAATGTTAACAAATACACATTATTGTGTATAAATTATATTAACACAAATTAATAAATATTACAATGTAATTTACAAATTGCAAATTTTTACTTAACGAATACTTTTGTTTATTTGCTTATGCAAAATTAGAATAGCGACTATTTCGTGAAAAAAATTGACAGTTTTCTTGACTCTATATACCCTTTGCCATGTTACGAGACCTATTGGAGAATTCAGATGTTTAAACGTATTACAATGACGACGGGTGTTTTGGGGATGGCGGTGACTTTGACTGGTTGTCCAAGCCAGACGGATTCGGCCTATCAATCCTCTCACCATAGCTATTATTCTCATGTTCCCGGGTATGGGCAAAATAGCTATACAAACCACAGTCAGCATTATTCCCAAAATTATTACATGCTCAACCAGAATTTAGCCCATCAGCAAGAGCAAGAGCGTCAGTATATGAAACAACTGAAGCAAAATAAAAGAATGACAGCGGCACAGAGAAAAATTGCGGAAGACAACTTACGTATGACGCGCGTTCAATTAGAGGAGAGTCGTGTCCGTTTAGCTGCATTAGAAAACGAAAGACGTGCGCAAGAACAAGCGCAACGGAATCAGAATCAAGCGGCGCGTACCGCGCAGGTCAATCAAGATGCTCAATTGGCACGCCAGTTACAACAACAAGAAATTCAGGCTTATTATAGGCAGCCGCAACCAGTAGCCAATCCCCATCCTGCAGCTGCACCTAGTGCGCCGGCTATGCGGGATGTCATGCCTCAGGTACAAGAAAATCCATATCATCGCCCTCCGGCACCAGCGGCAAACCCGGTTCATAATCAAGCGTCCGCACCGCCTATGCCTGCTGCACCGCAACCCAATCTGCAAGAAGTTCAGCAAAGGCAAGAAAGGTTGGAGCAAGAAAGACGCGCGCAGCAGGATTATCAAAGACGGCAAGAAGAGCAAGCCAGGCAACACCAGCAGCAGCTAGCTCAACGTCAGCAAGAGGCCGCAAGAATTGAACAAGAAAATCAAGCCAGAATGCAACAAGCCATTCAACAGAGCGTAGCTCAACCACAACCACAACCACAAGCAAATGCATTTGAGGCTGAGCTAAAAAAGAAAGTAAAAGAACGTAATGAAAGACTAGGCCTCGAGACAGAGCCAGCCGACGTCGAGTAGAGACTTAACTATTAAAAGCGGGAGGCTCGTATGAGCCTCCCGCTTTTTTTAGGTATGGCTCCATTAATACAAACTTAAACATATTTTGTTAGAGTTAAGACGTATTCACATGGAGTCAAGATGAACAACCTTTTTATCAACAATATCAAAAAATTTAGTTCATCTCGGATTTCTGTACAAGGGCAGTCTTATACAGGCGCGCAAATACTACATAAAAAAAACGATGTGGTGAAGTCTCTCTCTGCTTATATTTTCTTGCCGAATGATCGTGTGGTTCTTGTAGGGGAAGGGGGCTTTGAGTGGCTTTCCTGTTATTTTGCCTTATTAGACTTAAACTTAAAAATTATCCCGATTGATGCAGGTTTAGAAACCAAAGTTATTCAAGCAAAAATCAATCAAGCGAGCCCCCGGTATATCCTAAGTCTATCGAAAATGGATTTAGATTTGGGAGGTTTTGAAGAACATAAACTGGGCGAATCCCTTTATTTTTATCACTGCCAACAGCCGATTGTTCAGCACGAGGATAATGCCTTGATGATGATTGCTTCTTCGGGAACGAGTGGCGCAGAAAAATTAATCATGTTGTCGCGGGCAAATATTCAGGCCGTTTTGGATCTTTATGATGAGTTGCTACAAAAAGTCTCCTTTGATTGCGTCATGATTTGCCTGCCGATTTCGGCGATATATCCTTTAGCGATTACGTTGGTTTGCTTAAATGCTGGGAAAAAGGTGGTTTTTTGTAATCCTAAAAATGAAAACCTCTCTCAAGTGATGATTCGTGAGGAGGTGGAAATTGTTCCCGCCGTTCCTCTAATGCTAGAAATGATTCATAAGGCCATATTTAGTAAAATAGAGAATAATCCGTTAAAAAAATGGATTATTCGCCGAATTTTAGATCTCTTTGGATTCATGCGGCGCAGGTGGGCTGTTAATTTAGGGCCTTTTGTCTTAAAGATTGCGCATAAGCCTTTTGGTGATAAATTGAAATTATTCTTAAGTGGCGGCGCGACATTAAGTGTGAGCACTTTAAAAGATTTTTATAATCTTGGTTTTACCATATACGAGGGTTACGGTCTTACGGAAGCGGCTGGATTGGTCACCTATCGCATGGATGATTATTCCGCTTTTGGCACGGTAGGAAAAGTTTCAGATCGTGTTTTGATGAAAATTTCTGATCAGGATGAAATTCTATTAAAAGGCCCACAGATTTTTTCCGGTTATTTCAATCAACAGAATGAGACCTCATCAGCCTTTGATATGGGGTGGTTTAAAACTGGTGATAAAGGCATGCTTGATGCAAACGGCAATTTGATCGTGAAGGGCCGTATAAAAGATATTATATTTTTATCCGATGAAAACGGCTATGCGCCGGAAACTATTGAGGAATACTACAAAGGTATTCCGGGCATAAAAGAATTCATCGTTGTTGGGTGGATTCGAGAAAATACATCTGGTGACTATTTAAGTTTAGTCGCTGTTAAAGAAGAGGGTGTGGTCGAATCAAAGGTTTTAGCCGACGTCGAAAGTCATAAAAAACATATTCCTCCACTATTTCATATTCAAGACGTTATTTTTTTGGATGAAATATTGAAAAATAAACTCGGTAAGGTTTGCCGTAACGTTATCAAAGCCAATATAGGGGTAAGGTAAATGTCACTGATAAAAAGCGCAAAATTTATCTTTAAAAATCTCGGTAAGTTTTTATCGCAGCAATATGCTTATTCAAGATTTAATTTGCGCCATATGCCGAAAAAAGAGGATATGTTTAGAGCTTCTAACTGCCAGAAGCGTTTCTATACCCTACAAAGCATGGACGAAAGCAGTGTGGCGTATACGGTGAATGGTGTGGCTACGTACATGGGAAAAATAAATGTAGATGTCTTTCAAAAAGCCATCAATTTAATTACAGAAAAGAATGAAATATTTCGAACGACTTTTGTGCTGACAGAAGAAGGACTTATGCAGAAAGTGAACCCTGTTTTTCAGACCACCGTTGGGGTGTATCATCTGGATGACGATTCGGTAGAGGTTGTTGAAAATCTAATGGGAAAAATTACGACAGAACCTTTTGATTTGGCGCAATTACCCCTGTTTAGAATCTCACTGATTTTCTTACCTGGTGAACAGGTAAAGCTGCTGACAAATTTTCATCATGCGATTTGGGATGCATGGTCTCAATTTAGTTTTTATAAAGAACTCGCGAGGGTCTACAACCAATTAATGCAAGGGGACGACATTAAGCTTGCGGATAAACCTATTGACTATAGGCACTATGCTTATGTGGAAGGACAAACCATAGAATCCGGCGATAAAAAGACAATAGCCTATTATTACCAGTACTTGAAAAAATTTGAACCGATGGATTTTAATTTTATTAAAAGCAAAAACAGTTCAAAAAAGGCACACAATTTCAATGCCTATTTTAGCCATGGAACCGTCAATAATATCAGAAAAAGGTGTGAGGAATTAAATTGTTCCATGCATGACTTTATGTTGGCATGCTTTTTAATGATGATTTTTAAATACACGCGCAACAATCATGTAGCCTCAATGATTCCAAGGTTTTCTAGGTTTAATAAAAAGATTCTCAGCGTATATGGCCCTATGTTAAATGCTTTACCGATTATCGTGGATAGCCATGATGATGTGGTGTTTTCTGATTTTGTGCAATCGGTCAAAACCCAGATACGCACGTTATTTAAATATGATAACATGCCTTACGATTATATTTTAGAGCAAGTACAAAACGAAAAGGATGCGCCGTCTATTGGGCCGATTCCTTTATTGTTTAATTATCTGTCTCAGCATTGGTTCAGCGTGGATGATTTTTCTGAATTGGTCTACCTGAAGAATGAATTGGTGTCGAAAGAAGTCGACTTTTTGATGGCTTTTTACATTGTCGGGTTTGATCGGAGCAATCAATTGGCTATGAGTGTGACGTATCAAAAAGATAAAATCGACTTTAATACAATGAAGATTGTTGTGGATCACTATCGCGCGCTTATACAAAAAGTTTCTAAGGATCCAAGCAAGGCTTTCAAGGATTATGCCCTGGAATGTAACGATTTGCCGAACATTCCGAATTATTTATCTTGGCCGAAGTGTCATGCGAGATTCTCTCCGGTTATGAAAAAAATATATGAGAATGCCCTTTCGCAACCCAATTCAAAAGCGTTGATTACAGGAAATGAGCAGACCTCCTATGGCGAGCTGGCGGATTTAAGCGCATATTATTTTGATCAACTGGAGAGTATAGAAAAAAATGATGTGGTGGCTATCTCTGGTGTCCGCGATAAACGTTTTTATGCGGCGATGTTAGCGGCTTTATCCGCGGGAGCCACTATTTATATTTTTGATCCCAACACGGATAAAAAACTATTGCAGTCTACACTGACACAGATAAATCCAAGATATTGTTTATTGTCCGATACGGCAGATGGTAAATATATCTGGCAACTGAAAGAAGTGTTTCATGGGGACGTTACATTTATTTCCTTGGGCGAAAATATAGACCGTGTCCGTATAGAAAATCATCCTATTTTGAACCATGTTGCGCACATAAATGAATCGGATCGGGCGTATGTGTGCTCTACGTCTGGTTCAACGGGTGTGCCAAAGATTGTTCAGGTGGCTCACGGTGGTTTATGTCATTTTATTGAATGGCAGGTCAATCAATTTAAAATTACATCGGACGATACATGCGCACAGCTGACAAATCCTAATTTTGATGTGTGCTACCGGGAAATTTTCACGCCCTTGTATGCGGGGGGTGTATTAGTTGTTCCGGATTCAGATGATTATCTGACACAAGGTAATTTTTTCCAGTGGCTTATGGATAAAAAAATAACTTTTTTCCATACCGTTCCCAGCATTTTAAATTTGCTTTCGGCAGAAATCTCCAATTACGAAGAGTTAGCCTTAACAGAATTGCGTTGGGTTTTTAGTGCTGGAGAGCCCCTGCATAGTGAATTAATTAAAACAATCCGTAGTCGTGTTTATTATTTTCCGACGCTCGTCAATCTTTATGGTCCTACGGAAACCTGTCTGGCTAAGGCTTACTATGTGGTGCCGATGGAATTGAAAGAGGGGGTTCAGCCCGTCGGAAATCCATTGCCCAAGACAGAGATATATGTATTAAATTCCACCGGAACAATTTGCGGAATGGGAGAAGCAGGCGAGATTCATATCCGTCCTCCCTTTACCGTGTTGGGTTATTTAGATGGTAATCCTGAAAAATTTAAAATCAATCCACATACCCAAAATGAAACGGATAAAATCTATGCGACGGGTGACTTGGGGTATTGGGATGATAAGGGTCTATTGCACGTCATTGGTCGTCTGGATGATCAGGTGAAAATTAATGGTATACGGGTGGAATTAGACGCTATTAAGCAAGCGATCATGAAACACCCAGATGTGCGGATGGCAGCGGTTATTTATGATGCCAATAAACTAACCGCATTTTATAGCTTAAAAGAAATGCCTCAAGAAACTCTTCAGAGCAGTATTCAGGCACATACCCTTGATCTATTGCCTCCCCATATGCATCCGAATTCTTTTGTCGAGCTGGATGAAATTCCTTTGCTGCCGTCTGGAAAAATAAACAAACGAGCCTTAAAGGCTATGGTTGTTGCCCCGACAGAAGAAGCTCCCATAACCTTGCCTGTCACGCAGACGGAAAAGAAGCTCTATGAAATATGGGCTGCCGTGCTGAAAAATGATAAGGTTTCAACAACAGCCCCCCATAAAAACGTTGGTTTGAATTCTTTACTCGTCATTCAGGTGATTTTAAGTATTAAAAAACACATGAAACTTACGATTAAACCGATCGAATTTGTTCAATATAAAAACTTGAAAGAAATAGCTCAACTGATCGATAGTCGCGCAGGTGTCGTGCAGGAGGATGAAAGTTTAGTCTCCTTTAAGACGGTTAAAGAATTAAAAGCTCTTGTGCCTGTTGTGCAAGATCTAGAAAACTTAAAACCGGCGAATCCTGTCCATGCACATATCTTTTTAACAGGAATGCCAGGATTTTTAGGATGTTACTTATTAAGGGATCTGTTGCAAACCTACCCGAAGGCAAAGATCTCGATCCTTATTCGTGCCAAAGATATAGATGAAGCAAAATTGCGTATGGAAGAGGCTTTCCAGCGCATGTCTTATAAGCCCAGTCCTGACGATTGGCAACGTATCGACATCTGCATCGGAGATTTACAGCAAGCTAATTTTGGCTTTACTCAAGAAAATTACCAGAGACTGGCTGAAAGTGTGGATAGCATTTATCATGCGGGGGCCTTTGTGAACTTTTTGTATGATTATGAGGCTTTAGAAAAGGCAAATGTCTTTGGTACTCATGAAGTGATTCGTCTGGCAAGTGCGCATCAAGTTAAGCCTATCAGTTATGTCTCCACAGCGGGTATCTTTCCAGCTCGAAAAGAATTTGTCGACAAGTACATCCAGGAAGATTTTGATATAGATTTTGGCGACGAGCAACGACTGTATGGTGGGTATGCTCAAACCAAGTGGGTTGCCGAAAAATTGATGCATGGGGCTGCAGAAAAGGGCATACCTATTTCTGTTTATCGATTGGGCCGTATTGGTGGAGATTCCCAAACAGGTTTTTGGCCGCAGAATGATTTTATTTATTGCTTCTTAAAAACAGTGCATGATCTATCTTCTATTCCGGATCTACCCTTAAAGATAGATCTTTTGCCTGTAGATCTAGCCTCTAAAATTATAGTGGAGATTGAAAAGGCCTCGCCTTATCAAAACCGTAGCTATAACTTAATTAATCCGAATAGAATCTCCATCACAGAGATGCAAGGCATATTAAGCAACGGCAATTCGAAACCCAGTATTGATCCTTACGTACAATGGCGTCAAAAGATTATTGATAGTTTATCTAGTGATAAACCTGCAGCGCTGGGTGCTTTTGTGGGGCTGTTACCGGAAGAGCATACAGCATTGCCGCGATTGCAGTATGATCGTTTGTTTGCGGTAGATAACGTATTAGAGGCCTTACAAGGTACGAATGTGGTCTTTACGGCTATCGACAAGACGCTTATCCAAAAGTATTTAAATCCTGATGAATAGCTGGGTAGAGTGTCTCATCGATTTAAATCCTGGCGCACCGCGAGACGTTTTGTGGAAGAGTATAGATTTGCCGCCGTATTTATCCTTAAGCTACGAACCTCGTCAATCCCAGTTTATTGCTGGCCGTATTTGTGCGGCTCGTGGAATAGAAAAATTGACGGGCCATTTAGATATACCCGCCTGGAATGATGATGAAAGCCCTTGTTGGCCAGAAGGCATTGTCGGATCCATCGCCCATACAGATAATCATGCGATAGCTGTGGTGGGAAGATCTCATGCTTTTACCAGTTTAGGTGTCGATATAGAAAGTTTAGCTGTGGATGAGGCTGTTATTCGATCCATTGAAAGTGAAGTGCTGGTCGGTGGTGAAATGAATCTATTTTCCTCCATGGACCAAAATACGCATAAACAAAATATGCTTTCGGTTTTTTGTATAAAAGAAGCCGTCTTTAAATGCTTATATCCTGTGGTTCAGGAGCTATTCGATTTTGACGCCGTGGAGGTTGTAGATCCGGATTTGATGTATGGTAGGAATCAAATACGCATACGAAAAAATTTTTCCCCCACGTTAAACTTGGAATACCTCAGTTGCCGTGTCCGATTGCAGAATAATCTAGTGTATGTTGTTGTAAATATTTAACTATAAATTAAATAAGTGTTGTTAAAATATAATATATAGTAAGTGTGAGGATAATATATATGGATAACAATGTAAGTGTTTTGCAAAATAATAACGATTCTAGCGTTCGTTATGCTGGTTTCTGGCTCCGTTTTTCTGCTTCTTTTATAGATGGTCTATTTGTATTGTTTCTTGTTTTATTGATGATGTTCATTGTGGGGTTGCCTATCCTGGCTTCAGGAAATGAAAATACTGAACCCAGCGGCGTATTTTCCATTTTTACTGTGATCGTTACGTTTGTCTTTCCCTTTTTATATGAGCCGGTCATGCATAGTTCGAAATACCAGGCGACGGTCGGCATGATGGCTCTGAACTTAAAGATTGTGGATCTGGAGCATAAGAAGATATCCTTTTGGCGAGCCTTGGGCCGTTATTTAGCAACCATTATATCGAGTTTGATACTATATATTGGTTTTATCATGATTGCCTTTACGGAAAAAAAGCAGGGCCTGCATGATATGATCGCTGGCACCCTTGTCATACGTGAGTAATATAAGAGACCTCATTTAAAATAATGAGGGGACAGCATTTTTATCTCCACGGACAGGATCACATCCTGTTCGCTGGGGATTTCTTTTTTTATCAGCTCCAGCAGCAATTGCCCTGTATGATTCAAAACCTCCGCTGTTCTTCCGGCCATGATTCTGACTTTTACATGGACAAAGGCCTGATCTGATTGACCGTCGGTGATATAAAATTTATCCAGGCATGAAAATTGTGTTCGACAGCTTGCGCGATCGGCGGGCAAATTATCGACCAGTAGGGTATGTATCGGATCACCTAACGCGAGTAATTTTTCAGAATTTTTTAGGTTGGTTGTGTATTCGATGCTGATTTGAGGCATATGGGGTTCCTTATTTTAAAAGCTCATTTCTATCAATCGGGAGGCAGTTCTGGCAAAAAACTCATGATTTTTGCCGGATTTATACAGCTGATCTGGCTCGGCTTCAGCAGATAAGACGAGGTTGCGTCCTTGATCATAAATCACATCTATCAGCGTAATGAAGCGCTTGGCTTGATTGTGCATAGATGAATCCATAACGGGAATGTTTTCTAAAAAGATAGTATGAAAGTGGTGAACGATAGATAAATAATCGACCGCTCCTAAATTTGTGTCGCAGAGGTCCTTAAAAGTCGTCCTGACGATGCCGTTCGCCACGCAAGGAAATGTAAGATTCCGGCCCTTTACGATGAGGTTCTCGGTTGTGCTTTTATGACCGTTGGATAACAAGGTGAAGAGCTGCGAAAGGGCGGTATCGGTTTCAGGGGTTAAAGGGTAAAAGTATCTTTTGTGTTGACGCAAAATGGCTCTTCGATAGTCTGTGTCTCCACTCAACTCATATACATTACAATACTCTTTTAAGGTATCCATAAAGGGTAAGAAGCGATCCCGGTGCAATCCGCCCTCATACAATCCATCCGGATGTTGATTCGAGGTGGCCACAACAACCGTACCTAACTCAAATAAACGAGAGAAGAGCCTGCCCAAAATCATGGCATCCGCAATATCACAAACGTGGAATTCATCAAAGCAAAGGACTTGTGCCTTGTGTGCAATTTCTGTGGCGAGCGTTTCTATGGGAGAGTCTTGGCCTGTGGCGATTTCTTTTAATCTTTGATGCACTTGTTTTTGCATAAAGCTGTGAAAGTGGTATCTTTTCTTTCTTTTGATTTCCAAGTTATGAAAAAACCAATCCATCAGCATGGTTTTTCCTCGACCCACCGACCCATAGATATATAAGCCCTTTAACGGAGAAGACTTGCGCAAACGGTTGAATAGTTTTTGCGATAAACTCATCTGACTATTTTGCTGTAATTCCAGCTGTAGGGTTTCAAGGGCATGCTGAATGGTTTGCTGGTGCATATCCAGCTGCGGTAAGTCCAGGGATATTTTCGGGTTTACGTGTCTGCCCATGTCTGACCTATACCTGAATCCACAACGATGGGAACCTTTAAGGAAACGGCTGATTCCATAAGGGGTTTAACCACGGAGATGGTTGCTTCTAACTGGTGATCGGGGACTTCAAAAATCAGTTCGTCGTGGATCTGCAATAACATTTTTGCGTCTAGATTTTCCAGACTTAAGGCCGCATGGACTTGAATCATGGCTTTTTTAATGAGATCCGATACGGTCCCTTGCAGCGGTGCATTGATGGCGGCTCGTTCTGCAAAGCCGCGGCGGGAAGGATTTTTATCGTTTATCTCTGGTAGAAAGCACTTGCGGCCAAAAAGGGTTTTGACATACCCATATTCATGCGCAGTTTGTTTTTGGGCTTCCATATAAGTTTTGATGCCTGGATAGCGTTCTAAATAGACGTTGATAAACTTAGCCGCATCCGAGCGCGGAATACGCAGCTGACGAGATAATCCATGGGCACTCATGCCGTAGATAATCCCAAAGTTTATCACCTTGGCCCGGCTACGCATTTCTGAATCCACTTGTTCTATCGGCACACCAAAAACCTCTGACGCGGTTATTTTGTGAATATCATAGTTATGATGAAAGGCATATTGCAGTTGGGGGATATCGGCCATATGAGCCAATAGGCGCAGCTCAATTTGAGAATAATCTAAGGATAGCAATTTGTGTCCAGCTGCGGCCTCAAAAGCGCCACGAATTTTAACGCCTTCCTCTGAATGAACAGGGATGTTTTGCAAGTTTGGGTTATTAGAAGAAAGCCGGCCAGTGGATGTGACCGTCATGCCAAACGATGTATGAATCCGACCTGTCTTGCGATTAATTTGTAAAGGCAGGGCATCCGTATATGTGCTCTTCAATTTCGCCAAGTGACGCCAATCTAAAATGACGGAGGGTAGGGCATGGCCTTGCGCGGCTAAATCTTCCAGGATATCGGCTCCCGTAGAAAAGGCTCCCGTTTTGGAGCTTTTTTTGCCCACATCTAATCCCATCTCCTCAAATAAAATGTCGGCCAATTGCTTGGGCGAGGCAATGTTAAACTCTCGCCCAGCCATGTGATAAATCTCTTTTTCCAATAGGGCGAGGCGTGCAGAAAAATCCGCACTCATGGCTTTTAGCTTTTGTACATTTACGCCAATTCCCGTTGCCTCCATTTGTGCCAGCACGGATATCATCGGCTTGTCCAGTGTTTCATAGACCGTGGATTGGGATTCTTTCACCAGTCGGGTTTTTAAGAAATTATATAAACGGCCGGTTATATCGGCATCTTCGGCCGCATACTTGCAGGCCGCCTCTAAAGGAACCTCATCAAAGGTGAGTTGACTTTTTCCTTTGCCCGCCACATCTGAAAAAGGAATGGTTTGATAGTCCAGAAATAATCTAGCCAACTCATCCATGCCATGCCCATGGGTCGTGCCATCCAGCACATAAGACATGACCATGGTATCTTCAATGGGGGAAATCTCCACCCCATACCGGCGCATCACCAGCATATCGTATTTAATGTTTTGTCCAATTTTTATAATCGCGGCATTTTCCAAGAGGGGCTTAAGCGCGGTGAGTGCCTCGTTCATCGGTATTTGTACCATGTCGTCGGCTTTATGATCAAAATCGAATAGATCTTTTTTGCGAGCCCGATGGCCGAGGGGAATATAACAGGCGGAACCTTCTTCTACCGACAAAGATATCCCAACGAGGTCCACAGACATCGGGTCTAACCCGGTCGTCTCCGTATCAAAGACCACGTAACCGCAGTCCACTATCTTTTGTATCCAGCGCTGCAATGCGGGCATGTCTTGGATCAGTTCATAGTGACCGCTTTTGTGCACGGGCGCATCGGGTAATTCCCCGCCCAATTTAAAACCACGTTTTTCTAGCCGTGCCTTCACAGCTGTAAATTTTTGTTCGTTTAAGAAGGCTAGCAGTTCAACCTCATGAGGCTCTGTAAAGACAAATGACGCAATAGATTCTTCCACCGGCACATCTTTTTTTAATGTTACGAGCTGATAGCTTAGACGCGCATTGTGAGCATTTTCCTGTAGCTTTTCACGGCGTTTTGGTTGTTTTATCTCATGGGCATGGGCGAGTAAATTTTCTAAATCGCCATAGGTTTGGATGAGTTCAGCCGCAGTCTTTATACCAATTCCTGGCACACCCGGTACGTTATCACTGGAATCACCAGCTAAAGCCTGGACGTCAATCACCTTATTGGGCGTCACGCCAAACTTCTCGAAGACTTCGGCGATACCAATGTCTCTGTTTCGGATGGGGTCGAACATAACAATTTTTTCTGTGACCAGCTGCATCAAATCTTTATCCGATGATAAAATGGTTACATCCATATCTTGCGCCACGGCAATCTCTGCGTAGGTTGCAATTAAATCATCGGCCTCAAATCCTGGCATTTCCACCATGGCCACATTAAAGGCTTTACAAGCTTCCCGTACGAGGGAAAACTGCGGAATAAGCTCTATAGGTGTTTCTTCCCGGTTGGCTTTATATTCCGAATAAATCTCATTACGAAATGTTTTGCGAGAGCTATCAAAGACAACTGCGATATGATCTGCTTTCATATCCAGGATCAATTTGATCAACATATTCGTAAAGCCCAAAACCGCGTTTATGGGAGTGCCATCAGGTCGTGTTAACGGAGGCAAAGCATGAAAGGCTCTGAAAATATAACCAGAGCCATCTACCAGATATAAGTGATTTTTATTTTTTTCTGTCATCTATCTGGAATAGCACAGCTCACGCCAAAGGCAAACAGCAAATATGGCGTAAAGTTTAATGACTTAATTTTTTGGCACATACATCACGACTTCAATCGGGCGGAGTTCGTTGTCATCGGATATATTGAAGATGTGCATTTGCTCGCCCGGGATAATAAAGTTTTCATCCATGGTTGCCTCGAAGAGAATGACGCCTTTAGCCGGGGCTAATTGTAGCTTATCATTTCCAGAGACCATTTGACGTTCTAGACCTAAAACCCGTGTATCCATAGCGCTCGTTACAAAAGAATCTGTAACAATAACGCAATTCTTAACCCAGTTGGAGAGATCCTGCATGGACATACTGTTGGAGGCTTTGGCACCAAGAATGTAGGTTTGTCCCAGCCATTCTTTGCGCAGAAGGAGAGAAAAATCACGACCTTTTTTAACGAAAGGTACAACGGCATAGCCTTCTTGGATGCGGTCGATCATTAAGAAGATAAAGTTTACCACCTGATCATAAGTCGCCTCAAGCCTGTCATGATCATAGGCATCAAAAATAGGTGGGATCTGTGAGGGGTGTAAGGCCGCTACATGCCCGGCGAGGCCACATAAACTGATGTATAACTGAAAAGGGTGTGCGACTTGAGAGTTAAGGTTGGCCTCGAACGGGATTAACCCTGTGGATAGGGCGCGCACCGCATCTTCAGCGTCCCTGGTCATATAGCCTTCGGTGCGGCTGAGCATTCGTTCAGAAAGATAGGCAACTTTCTCGCGTATGCGTGAGCATATAAATATACATTTTTTACCTAACGCAGAGTTCTTGGTAACCTTTAAAACGGGTGGAATATAATCTTTACGTATGTAGGCATTGGATTCCCTTTGTAGGCTCATCAGCGGAAAGCAGGCAAACGTACTCGGTGGTTTTGTTCCCACAAACAACGAGGCATTTGGAACCAGTCGGGGGATACGAATTTGTCCGGAGCCTGTGTTTTCATCCACCACATCTCGGCCCTCGACAGAGCTAAAACGGGACTCATTATTATTGGCATTTGCACTGCCGTGGATGTAACGGGGTATGCCTAAATAGATAGTTTGCGGGCCCTTTTCAAAATCACTTTCATAAGGGGTGAGGTCTAAAGAAATGTGCTCGCCTTCACTGGCATAGGATGAAATCACCGTTGAATCCGGCATAATGGCTTCAAGACCTGTAATCTGCAGTATGCCGTTTACCAATAAAGAGTCTTCAATTTCCAGAAAGCGTAAACCCCAGTGATAAGGTGATATTTCCGATATGTGAAAATCTAACAACTCCTGTTGACGGACATCGTTCTGTTGAAAGTGTTGGGGCAGCAATAGCATGCCTTCATGCCACTGGATTGCGTCTGTTTTCAGTTTAATCACGTTCAACCTCACTCTGATTCTTTATGGTATTCGATAATAGGGTCATAGCTTTTTTCTTCATAGGTTTCGAACCCATCTCGCATGAGGTGAATAACCAAATTTTCCTGGGTGCCAATGACTTTTCTATGGTCGCCCGGTGCGATAAAGCGGGCAAATATAACCGCGCCCAAAGGGCTCGTCTTTTTGTATCTGAGTTTTTCAAAGTTTACGCTTCTGCCAGGAACCACTTCCCAATGAAAGACTTCAATGGCTTGTGGAAAATCTCTTTTAATTTGCTGGATGCTCTCGAAGTATTTCTCAGCGTTCATCGCCATGACGATTTTCAGGAGATTCTCATCATACACAGCAATTAAATCTACGGCGGTTGCGGATGTCTGGTTGGCATCGCTATCGACCTGAAGGCTCACGCTATCGGTATAAAAGCTCGGGCTAATCGGGCCGATGCACCCACTTAAGACAAAAGCAAAACCCAAGGCAAGCCATGTGACAGGACGGAATAAATTAGATGTTGGCTGAATCGTTGGACATATCATGAGCCAGATTCCTTTGGATTACCTTGTGTCATCGTGACTTTACCCCAAAGCGCATATGGCTTTGGTAGTTTCGTGAGGTAGGTCTTTGCCTCCGCGTAGGTCTTAAAATTTCCCGCATTAATGACGTAGTTGGTTCTGGATTCAATATTCGTTGTTGTGCCAATAAATGTGGGTATCTTTAGCTTTTCCAGTTCTGCTCGCATACTTTCTGCTTGTGTCCTGGAGTCGGTTTGACCAATTTCTACGGTATAGAATGAGGAGGGTGCCGTTGAATCCAAGGGTGGACGAGTGATTGCCGTTGTAGCTGCCTGGGTTGTTTTTTCGGTTTCGCCCTTTAAAGTTTTAACTTCATCTTTCAGATTCGCAGCGGAACTTTTAACCTCGATCGCCTGGCCTGTGACGTCGTTGACGGCCGCGGCGCCTGGAACATTAGACTCCGCCAGTTGTGAGGTTATGTTTTGCGCCATCTGGGCGAGGCGATCACCTTCCTCAGCAGGTTCCTGTGATTCCGCAGGCTTTGGTGCTGCCGCTGTTTCTTTCTTCTCTGCCGCAGCAGCTTGTTTTTTTTGTTCGATAGCTTGCGGGAAGAAAGCGTATGACACTAAAAATCCAGCCGCAAAAAAACATAAGCCCATCATGGCTGAACCGATGAGGATAGAGATAACTGTCGTGCGTCCCATGGTGATCGTGATCCGTTCGTCTTGAGGTAAGGGAGTGTTCGAATAATTAGATGTACCTGATTCCGGCAAGGCAGAGGCTATAGCGGCGTCTTCTTCCTTAGGGGAAACAGCTTTTAAATAGGCGGGTATATCGGGTTTTTCTGAGTCATTGTTATAACGCAGACTTTTGCTACGGGAGTTTAGACGTTCCGATTTTGAATCCCTTGGGGTCGCCATGGTGCCTCTGTTCTTTAATTATTACTTTTTTATTAACGTATCACGGGATGGTTCACCCTGACAAGGCCATATGGAAGGGTTCAGGACAAAATTTACTTATAAACGGATTTATATACTTCCAAGGTATGGCTGCACATTTTTGTTTTTGTGTACGTTGCTGTAACAAAGGCTCTAGCCGTTGCGGCGTAGAGATTTGTTTCTTGCGGGGTCAGGCTGAAAACTTCCCGGATGCAGGTGGCTAAGTCTAGGCTATCTTTATTACGGAATTTCCATCCCGTCTCCTTATGTGTAATTAAGTGACGAGGCTCACCAATGTCAGAGGCGATAATGGGCGTGCCCATGGCTTGTGATTCGATGATTACGCGGCCAAACGCTTCGGCTTGTGTTGTGGGGCAGACGACCATATCCGCAAGAGCATAAGCGGTCGGCATGTCTTGTGTGGCAGGTTGAATCAGAATGCGCTTGTTCAGCTTTAAGTTGTTAATCTTTTCCTGTAGTTCCCCCATATAAGCAGAACGGTTTTCTTGCCCGCCTAAAAGCACAGCTGTCCATTCAAGATCTTGCAGGTGATATAGGGCGTCAATGAGCACGTGATGGCCCTTTAGCCGAGTCATGCGGGCTGGCATTAAAATGATTTTTGCAGGACCGTCAATTCCCCAAGATTTCTTTAAGTGTTGCTTCTCTTTTTCTTGGATATTTTGTGGATCAAAAAAAACTTCATCAATACCTCGGGGAATGAGATGCAGCTTTGTCCCGTAAGATTTAAGGGTTTGCGGATAATTTTTAAGGACATACGTCATCATAAAATTAGAAATAATAATCGTGTCTGTTGTGCGTACCATGATGGAGTTATAAAACCGCTTCAAAAAATTGCGAGCGCTATGGTGGCCATGAAAGGTTGTTATAAACGGAATCCCACATTTTTTTGCGGCAAAATAAGCAATCCACGCGGGCCAACGAGATCGAGCATGAATAAGGCCAATCTGGTTTTCTTGAATGATTTTGCACAACTGACGAAAAATCCCCCATGCCTTGAAAATCGATTTATTCTGCAAGGGGAGGGTAATATGTGTGGCACCCTTGTCGCAGGCTTCTTTGGCTTTTGATCCTCCGGAGGAGGCAATAAAAGAAATGTGGCCTTCTTGTACCAGACTGTGAGAAATAGCCAATGTGCCTTCTTCGACACCACCGGTGCCAAAGGATGGTAAAATTTGTAAAATCCTCATTTTAATCATAGTCATAACCTTTGTTCAGGTAGAAAATCTTAAAAGCATAGTAACCGTTAAGCCCGAGATATCCAGGGCCTACGCATGAAAATTGCACAAAAACCTGTCACATCTGCGCAAGGAGTGCGGCGCAGCCGCTACAGTATTGATATATTGCAGAGGCTTCGCCTCACATGTTGCGCTGGACACCTGCCTTCGCAGGTGTGACAGGTGTGGACGTCACTTCCTCTCTTAAATTTTTCATGCGTAGGCCCTGCCGAGATATCGTTTTGACTCAGGGTGAGCTTGTGATAGTATATATAGTATCGATAATTATGATATGCAAAAAAAATGAATGATACGCGTAAATATATATTATTCGGAACGCTAGGCGTTATAGGCTTGCTAACGATTCTTGGGCTGTGGTGGCGATATGCCGGATCCGGGTCGGGTTCTCCTATGGGGTCAGCAATTGCTGTTGAGATCGAAGAGGTGCGCATGGGCTCTATCGTGCAGCGCATTAAGGTTGTGGGCACCTTGCGGGCCGATAACGAGGTTACCATTCATCCGGAAATTGATGGTCGTATCAAAAAAATAAACTTCCAAGAAGGTCAATTGGTGAATGCTGGCGATCCTTTGGTGGAGATCGAGGATGCTTCTTATCAGGCCAAATCTAAAGAAGCACAAGCCCTGCTGAACTTTGCCAAATTGGAGCTGGATCGCTATACGCGGTTAACAGATCAAAGCGCGGGTTCCTTAAAAAATAAGGAAAGAGCACAATCGGAGTTATTGCAGGCAGAGGCTCGTTATGCCCAGGCAGCGTTGCAGCTAGAGCATACAATTATAAAGGCGCCTTTTACCGGTTATGTGGGGCTGAAGCAGTTCAGCGTGGGTGCGCTTATTGATCCACGGATAGAGTTGCTCACGATCGTAGACGTGGATCCTATAAAGGTTGACTATCGTGTGCCGGCGAAATACTTGCGTTCTTTAAGCAAGGGACAAGAAGTGAAAGTTACGGTAGACAGCTTTCCAGATGAAATTTTTCGGGCGCGGATTGATGCCTTGGATCCTAAGGTTGACTCTGCGGCGAACAGTGTTCTCGTGAGGGCCTTAATTCCTAATAAAGATGGCCGCTTGAAGCCAGGGTTGTTTGCCCGGGTGGATATGGTTGTGGGGTCTAAGGATGACGCTCTTTTGCTGCCGGAATCCTCTGTGTTGACATCCGGGGATGAATCCTCTGTTTATGTGGTTGAGGAGGCAGACACGCCTAATGGTAAAGTATCCTATGCACGAAAAGTTCAAGTGGTTGTCGGCATAAGTGAATCTGGTATTGTGGAGATCCAAAGAGGTTTAAAAGACAAGGAAAAAGTTATTTCTGTCGGACAAACAAAAGTACAAAACGGATATCCAGTGCGGATTGTTAATGACATTAATGATGAGAGCGAATTTGACGAAAGCTTAAATAAAATGTCAACGGCAGATAAGGCAGAAAAACCTAAAGAAAATGCTGGTTCATCGTCTGAAGAAGGCGATAAAAATCAATAAAAATAAGAGTGTCATTTCATGAAACTTACTGAAATTTGTATTTCTAGGCCGGTCTTATCGACAGTGTTGTCTTTGTTGCTGGTTGTCGTTGGGTATGTCAGCTATTCGCGGTTGCAGGTTCGTCAATATCCTAAAATTGACTATCCTGTGATGAGTGTGCGTACGTCTTTTGAAGGCGCCAGTCCGGACATTATTGAATCACAAATTACAAAGCCATTAGAAAATGCTCTGCTGGGTATTAATGGGATTGATACCATTACCTCTGAAAGCGGCAATGGCGAAAGTAAGATTTCTATTGTTTTTAAAGTTAATCGTGACATTGAGGATGCGGCAAACGATGTGCGGGATAAAGTAAACCGTGCAAGGGCCAGTTTTCCCAGTGATGTAGCAAACTCGGAAATACGTAAGTCCGATGCGGATGCCGTACCGATGATGAACTTGGTTCTTTATGCGGATAACGATAAGGTGAACGTCAATCAAATGAATGACTATGCCAAAAATGTCTTGGAGAACCAGATCCAAGTCGTCCCTGGTGTGGCGGCGGTGGACAGATGGGGGGGTGGCGAATTTAAAATGTATATTCGCCTAGATCCTTTGAAATTGGCTAACTTAAAGATATCTCCGGAAGATGTGGCGCGAGCCTTAAAGGATCAAACCTTTGAAAGACCTGCGGGTTATTTAACGACGGACGATAAACAAATTACGGTGACGACAAAGGCGGCTTTGCGGACGGAGGAAGAGTTTAGCAATGTGGTCATTGAAGAGCGAGATGGCTACTTAATTCGTATCAGTGATGTGGCTTCAGAAGTTAAATTTGACGCGGTAGAAAACCAGTTTTATGTGCGTTACAATGGCAAGGATGCGGTTACGATGGCTGTAACCCGCCAATCGACAGCCAATGACCTGGAAATATCTCAGGCTATCTATAAATTATTACCCAAGTTACAACGGGAAATGCCATCCGGGATGCTGTTGGATGTGGCGAGTGATAACTCTATCTTTATTGAAAGATCTGTAGATGAGGTTTATGAAACCATCGTTATTGCCTTTATCCTTGTATTGCTAGTGATCCTGGTGTTTTTGCGTTCGGTGCGTGGTGCGGTGATTGTCTTGCTGCCTATACCGCTATCGTTGATTGGGGCTTGCGCCATTATATATGTGTTCGGATTTAGTATTAACATTCTGACTCTTTTAGCGATGGTTATGGCCATTGGCCTGGTGGTGGATGACGCCATTGTCGTTTTGGAAAACATCTATCGATACATAGAAGACGGCATGGAGCCTATGGCGGCGGCCTATAAAGGATCCAAAGAAATTGCTTCAGCCGTTGTTGCCATGACGATTACGTTGGCAGCGGTGTATTTGCCCATTGCTATGTCGCCGGGTGAAACGGGAAAAACCTTTACAGAATTTGCCGTAACGTTAGCTGGGGCTGTATTGATATCGGGTTTCGTGGCCTTGACTCTGTCGCCGATGATGTGTTCGCGGTTTTTGAAAAAGCATGCGGAAATAAAAGAATTAAAATTCATCGAGAATTTTTTAAATCGAGTGGACGAGCGGTACGTGAGTTCCTTGAAAAAAACATCTAGAATTACCATCCTTTTGTGTGGTTTTGGTATTGCGGCGTTTGGTGCTGTCGTGGGCATTAACATGAAACAAGATGCCTCCACCCCCGAAGACCAAGGTACGATTAAGGCTACGGCGTTTCCGCCTAAAGGTGCCAGTTTAGCTTATATCAGCAAGTATATGACACAAGCTGAAAAAATAATCATGGATGATGAAGAATGGCCAGGCCGCAAGGCATTTGTAAAGGATCTCTTGCCAATCTTGGAGTCTATCAACAAGTATGTGACACAAGCTGAAAAAATAATTAAGAAAGAGGGCGAATGGAAGGGTAGCGAGCCATTTGCAACGAATTTTCTGTCGATCTTCGTTGGTGTCAATAAGCATGTGGCCGTTGCCGAAACAATAATAGAGGACATGAAAAAAGGAAATGGCGGACAGCAGTCTGTCGCCGATCTCTCGTCGAATTTAGTTTTTATCAATAAGTATATGACATTAGCTGAAAAGATGATCAAGGAAGAGGAAGCAAAAAATGGGGCCAAGCCATCTCTAGCCGATCTCTTATCGGCCTTTGTTTCGATCAACAAGTATGTAGCGCAGGCTGGAAAAATAATTACAGACGAGCAGAAAGAGCATGATGGCAAACGATCTGTAACCAAGCTATTATCCATAATTCAAACTCGTGGTGATACTTCGTTTAGAGGTGTTTTGTTGCCATGGGAGGAAAGATCTCGTTCCTCTATGAAAATTGCGGAAGCTTTGCAACCCAGATTAAAGGATATTACAGGGTTATCGTTAAATTTAAGGGGATTTGGTCGTTCCTTTGGCGGTGGATCAAAAGATAAACCCGTGAGTCTCGTCATTCAGTCTAATAAGTCATATGAAGATTTAATATCCGTTTTTGCGCAGTTTGCCTCGAACTTATCCAAGATGCCGGGTATAGCTGAGCGTAGCGTGGAGCAGACGAACTTATCCGAAGAACAAGAATATGCGATTAGAATTGATCGAGAAAAAGCTGCCTCTTTAAATGTGGATGTTATTCGCGTCGGTGAGACATTAGATACTCTGATCAGTGGGCGTCCTGTGACCTTCTTTAAATCCGATAGTATTCGTTATCCTGTAACCGTAGAGCTGGATCAGCAATATAGAAAAACACGGGAAGATATATCGGCCTTATACATCCGTAGTGTGCGCAACAACAAGGCGACGATGGTTCCTTTGACGGAGATCGTTTCCGTAGAGCGCCAGTTAGTGCCGCCATTAATTGCGCACGTGGGCGGTTTGCGTGCTTTAAGTATCTGGGCGGATGTGGAGTCGGGCTATGGTTTGGGTGACGTGTTGAACCGAGCGCAGGAAATGGCGTTTAACACATTACCAGAAGGTTCCCGTATGGAGTTTGTGGGCGGAAGTAAAAGCTTTTTAGAAGAAAGCGCAAACCTGATCTGGATTTTTGTCTTCGCGATCGTATTCATCTATTTGGTCTTGTCCGCACAGTATGAAAGCTTTATTGATCCGTTAATTATTATGATCAGCGTGCCTTTGTCATTGGTGGGTGGTATTCTGTTCTTGCTGGTGTTTGGTGGATCTTTCCAGTCCTCCGTATTGTTTATCGAAACAACAGGTACATTAACGATATTTGCAAAAATTGGTTTAGTGACCTTGATAGGTTTGATCACCAAGCATGGTATTCTGATTGTGGAATTTGCAAACGCGAAAGTTGCAGAAGGTAAAGACAGAATTTCCGCCGTTGTAGAAGCCGCCGGCGTTCGATTGCGCCCCATATTGATGACAACCTTTGCTATGGTATTAGGGGCTGTCCCCCTCGTTCTGGCCGATGGCGCCGGCAGCGAATCCCGCCGGCAAATTGGATCGGTTATCGTGGGTGGCATGTCTTTGGGAACGATCTTTACCCTATACGTCGTCCCAGCCGTATATGTATATGTGACGACGGAAAACATAAAATACGTGCTGACGCTACAATTCTTGCGCAAAATGAAAGTGGCTTAAGAAGGTCATTTTATAACATATTGTTGTAGACTAAGTATGCAGCCCCGTCATCCTGATCGAAGCTCAGCGTTAGCTGAGTGAGAGAAGGATCCAGGCACACAAGTGCCACTTTAGTGGCTCTATATAGTCTATAAAGAGTCGCTTTCGCGACGCTCTTGCGCCTGGATTCTTCGCTAACTCCGCTGGCGCGGAGCCGCACTCAGAATGACGGGAGGGGGTAATGATACTTATTTAGGATAAATAGTTCTATTTTACGTGACGTTCCGTTCTACCCGCCAATCTCCACCAGCTCATAGGCGGTGCTTCGGCCGCCGGCTGTGCCTTTTTTTAGGATATTTTTTTCGATGAGGTCTTGGATATCGCGGGAGGCAGAGTCTTGTGAGCATTTGCACATTTTTGCCCATTTGGTTGAGGTAAGGCTGCCGTATAGTTTTTCGTCTAGAAGGTGATTCAACATAAACCTTTGGCGCTCGTTCAGGTGCATCTTATTTAAGGTATTCCAATAGTGTGTCTTATGAAAAACCCGATTGAGGCTGTCATTTGCGGTTTGGACGGCGCGTAATAAACAGTTGAGGTACCACTCTAACCAATAGGTTATATCCATATGGGTATTTTTTTGTGTATGTTCTAGATGTTGGTAATAGTCTTCCCGTTCCTTTTGAATTTGTGCCGATAAGCTATAAAATCGTTTAGACGTATTTTCTGAACGTGCCAACAGTAAGTCGCATAAAGCCCTGCCTATGCGGCCATTGCCATCATCGAAGGGGTGAATGGTTTCAAACCATATATGAGCAATCCCTGCCTTTAGAACTAAATCTATGTTTTGATCTTCATTGTACCAATCCATAAAACGTTGCATTTCTTGTGGAACAATTTCTGGTGACGGAGCCTGAAAATGGATGCGTTCTTTGCCCATGCGACCAGAAACGATTTGCATAACGCCTTTGCGCCAATCGGCTATGGTGATTTTGTTGAAACCACTGCGGCCTCCTGGAAATAAAAGGCTATGCCAGGCGAATAGCCGATCTGGGGTTAAGGGGTGTTGGTAGTTCGTGGTTGCGTCCAGGACCATCTCGACAACACCATCTACGTCCCGGGGTGAGGATATAAGACCCGCTGTGTCTAACCCTAAATGCCTGGCAACGGAAGATCGCACTTGCTCATAGTTGAGGTGTTCACCTTCAATTTCGCTGGATTTTATAACATCATTTGTATAGGTCAACAACATGGTTTCGCGTCGTAAGTCAAAGCCAGTCGCCTCCATGCGTCCGCCTAGCATGCCTTGTTGATAACGAAACTGTGCGAGCAAATTACCAATACGGGCGCTATCCCAAATAAACTGAGGCCATTGGGGGAGTTGATGTATGTAGGTCACGTGATCCATGATGTGTTTGGCTATAATTTATTATTTGAATACCCTCATTATATCACCCTTATGCGGAGTTTGCTAGCATAATCACCGCATTCTTTGCGGATATTGTGCCGAGTATTCTCCGCATTCTTTATAAAATTGCGGAGAATAGGGGGTGTAATATACGCAAAGAATGCGGAGAATGTCTGGGTTATTCTCCGCAGGCTAAATTTTTTTACGTGATGTCCGAATAGGAAAAACTTGTCATTCCAGTCTGAAGGCGGTAGTGTTATCATGACTTTAAAAAAGGAAAATATGATGTTAAATAAAGTATTTTGCACGCTTTTTCTCGTCCCCTTGTTGTTGGTTGGATGTGGTGAAGAAAAAAAAGAAAACGCCGGTTCTAAACCTAAACTCTCGATGGTGACATCTGCGGATTACCCGCCTTTTGAATTTTTTATAACGGAAGGCTCCAGTGCTAAAATAGCTGGCTTAGACATGGATATTGCCCATCGTGTTGCCGAATACTTGGGCTATGAAATAGAAACGAAGGATGTGGATTTTACAACTGTGATTCCTTTGGTGCAATCCGGGCAGGCAGATTTTGCGATGGCGGGCATAACGCCGACACAGGACCGTGAGAAAGATCTTTCCTTCAGCCAGCCTTATTACTTTATGAACAATGTGATGATCCATCGTATCGACAACGATTTTATTCGGCGAGGCGATTACAAAGGCGTACGCATTATTGTGCAATTGGGATCGTTGCATGAGCAATATGCCAAGATATGGCAGCAACAAAACCCGGGCTCGACGGTTTTAACGTTAAATAAGTTAGGTGATGCGGTGCAAGAACTTCTTGCGGGCAGGGCAGATGGCATTATTTGTGATGAAACGCCATCTAAGTCCTATATAAGCAAATATAGTCAGGAACTGACCATGCAAAATTTAGAAGGGGAAAGCTTTGGGCTTGCCATTGCTTTTAAGAAGGGCTCTCCCTTGGTGATCGATTTTAATCGAGCTTTGGATCATCTAAATGAGATTGGAGCGTTGGACGAAATTATCAATAAATGGCTAGCGCAGTAGGTTGTTTGTCTATTAAACGTTAAGATAAAAGGTATTAAGAATGAATCATGTGGTTTTAATAGATTGTCCAGATGGTAAGGGGTTGATTTCGAAGATAACGAACGTGCTCTTTCAGAATGATTTAAATATCGTTGCCAATGGCGAATATGTAGATCGGCAACATAACTTATTTTTTATGCGCACGGAGGTAGAAGGCCAGGTGCGCCAGGATAAGCTGCAATCGGAGCTAGAGGCCGTTCTGCCTGCGGGGGCTCATGTAAGGATTTCCTCACAAACTCCGAAGAAAATTGTTCTGATCGCAACCAAGGAAGCTCATTGTTTAGGGGATTTATTGGTGCGTTGTTGGCATGGCGGTCTGAATGCTCATGTGCAAGCGGTCGTCAGTAACCATGATGTCTTAAAAGATTTAGTCAATCGTTTTGATATTCCCTATCATTTCATCCCTCATGAGGGCATGGAGCGTCGTGCGCATGAAATAGAGCTGGAGCATATTTTGGATGCTTATCAACCCGATTATATTGTTCTGGCCAAATATATGCGTATCCTGTCGGAAGAGTTTACGGCTAAGTATGAGCATAGAATGATAAACATTCATCATTCCTTCTTGCCAGCTTTTATCGGGGCTAAACCTTATCAGCAAGCCTTTGTGCGCGGGGTGAAAATTATTGGGGCTACGGCGCATTTTGTTAATTCTGATTTAGACGAGGGGCCTATTATTACCCAGCAAGTTATACCCGTCGATCATGCTTTCAGCGCAGAGGATATGGCTAAAGCGGGTGAAGACGTGGAAAAAATTACGCTATCGAATGCCTTGCGACTCGTCCTGGAGGATAGAGTGTTCGTCAGCGGTAACCGCACGGTGGTATTTGATTAGACGCAATTCAGAAAGGTTTTTTTATGTCATCGACGTATGTACAATATTTAGAAGATGAGTTGGTTGTATTAAAAGAATCTGGTCTTTTTAAGGCAGAAAAAACAATTTCCTCCCAACAATCCTCGCACATCGAGGTGCTTGGTGCGCGACATGAGGAAATTATTAACCTGTGTGCGAATAATTATTTAGGCTTGGCGAATCATCGTGAAATTATAGATGCCGCCCATGAATCCCTAGAAGACTTCGGTCATGGCATGGCATCGGTTCGCTTTATTTGTGGTACGCAGCTACCCCATAAAAGATTAGAAGAGCGCCTGAGTCAGTTTTTGCAGAAAGAGGATACGATCGTATATTCTTCGTGTTACAGTGCGACGTTGGGATTGTTTCAGGCTTTAATGGGCCCGGAGGATGCAATTATAAGTGATGCCTTAAATCATGCCTGTTTAATTGATGGCATACGGTTAAGCAAAGCTGAAAAACATGTGTATGTGCACGGGGATATGGCGGATTTGGAGGCCAAGCTTCAGCAAACTCAAGGCGCTCGTTTTCGTTTGATCGCTACGGACGGCGTTTTTTCTATGGATGGTTATGTGGCTAAATTACCTGAGATTTGCGATTTGGCTGAAAAATATAACGCTTTAGTTATGGTGGATGACTCACACGGGGTCGGAGTTTTGGGTGAAAAAGGCGCAGGAAGCCCAGATTTTATGGGAGTTGCGGATCGTGTGGACATTTTAACGGGTACATTGGGAAAAGCTTTGGGTGGTTCTGCTGGTGGCTATGTGGCGGGTCAGCGCCCTGTGATTGAATGGTTGCGACAAAAATCGAGGACGTATTTATTTTCCAATTCATTGCCCCCAGTTTTATGCGCAGGCTCGATCAAAGCCATAGATTTGGTTGAGCAAAGCGATACCTTGTTGAAGACTTTACAAGAAAATTCCCAGTATTTCCGCCGGGAAATGGAAGCTTTAGGGTTTCAGTTGTTGCCAGGAGCGCACCCTATTATCCCCATTATGTTAGGGGATGCGAAGCAGGCACAACTTATGGCGGCGCAGCTATACGAAGAAGGTATTTATGTGGTTGGTTTTTCCTATCCGGTTGTCCCCATGGGCCAGGCCCGCATCCGTGTTCAGATTAGCGCTGCACACACTCGCCAAGACCTAGAAAAGGCAATTTTCGCTTTTGCCTGTGTGGGGCGTCGTTTAGGGATTATATAATGAGGCCATTTCAAAACGTCTTTTTTGGGTGATTTCGTCGTCAATGTTCCGCTTCCGGTGCTCACGTACGAAGAGGTACGCTGCGCTCCGGTTCTCACCTTTCCTATAAATTCCTCCAAAAAAGCCAATTTTGAAATGGCCTCATAATTTAAATCCCGTTAACTATTTATTAAATTCATATATGTAGAATTTCCAGGTGCTAGATAGCCTCGTACGTTCAGCACAAAAGCTCGCGGAGTTTATAGTAAGACTATTTAACGCGTGCAAGGATTGTTCCATATGGGCTCTCCTATAAATGAGAGGTGTATATTGACCTCTCATTTATTTTGATCAGATATTTTACCCTCATTTATCAAAAACATCGGATTTGCATCTGGTCAGTTGGCCTTTATCTTGCTTTAATAGAGGCGATGAAAAATATATATGTCGTCAGTCTTATGTTTTTGGTGCTCTTGCCAGATCTTTTGGCGAGTAACTTGTGCACGGGGCATATTAAGCGTATCGAGAGATTAGAAGGCATTCCCCATAACCTATTGCTGGCCATGGCTCATGTGGAGTCTGGGCGTTATGATGCGACGCGGAAATCTGTTGAGCCTTGGCCGTGGACAGTGCAATCACAGGGAAAATCTAACTATTTTAATTCCCGGCACGAGGCTGTGTCTTATGTGCATGAGCTGATGAAAAAAGGGATTAAAAATATCGATATCGGTTGTATGCAAATGAATGTGGAGCACCACAGTCATAAATTCCCCAGTATTGATCATATGTTTGATCCCGGTTTAAACGTCGGACAGGGGGCTAAATATTTAAAACAGCTAAAAGAACAAAAAAAACAAGGGTGGTCGACGGCTGTCGGTAACTATCATTCTTTTACCCCAGAATTTCATGATCGATATAAGACAAAAGTGTTCAAGAAGCTTGCGCAAGTCAACAACCAACCGGGCGTTTATTCCGCTAAACTGGAGGCCTCTAAAGGTAGTCTGTATGGCAGGTCAGAAACAACTCCAGCGGATTACAGGGTGAATGCATCGTTGTATTCATATTCTCGGTCCCATGGTTTGACAGGGGCAAGGAAGCCCGTTCAGCCGAGAATCCATAAAGTGGTTAAAAATACGACCAAAAGTCGTGTCGCTATGATGAAAAGTCGAGGAATCAAAGGTCTCGAGTTTATGGAAAAAAGTGAAGAACCATAAAACTCGAGAGTCGATAATCTTTAGGCCGCATCCTTAACCGCAGAGGCTTTTTTCTCAGCCAGGTCCAGGGCGTGCATATATGTGTCGAGCAGGTGCTCCAGCTCGCTGCGTTCGTCAGTGTTCATTTTTCTTAATTTAATGACCTGACGCATAACTTTGATATCAAAACCTGCACCTTTGGCCTCGGCAAATACTTCGCGTACGTCTTGGGATAGAGCGACCTTATCCTCTTCGAGGCGTTCAATTCTTTCAATAAATTGTCTCAAGTGTTGTGCTGTTGAATGATCTACAGTTTCCATTGCTATTCTCCGCGAAAAAGATTACTCATTAATGATGAACCTACCATAGACCTGTCTTGCAAAAAATACAAGATGACGTCATGCTTTTTTTGCGTAATTATGGATTAGGGTAACCATAAAGTTCATCATTTACGTAAGGATAAAAAATTGAGAAGAATTTACGCACCTTTAAACTACTTTAAGTCTAATCTACCATTGCTAATGGCATTGGTTGGGTCTTGTATGTTGGGGCTGTCTCCAATTTTTGTCCGTTTGGCGGACGTGGGGTCCAATGCTATTGGCTGTTATCGTATGGTCTTTGCTCTGCCGTTGGTATGGCTGTGGATGCAAATGGAAAACCGAACGAATCCTCCAGAGCAACAGAGCATATCTAAGACTGAATTTTTAGTGCTGGCCGCAGCCGGTGTCTTTTTTGCACTGGACATTGCTACGTGGCACCTTTCTATACAGATGACCTCCATTATCAATTCGGCTATTTTTAACAATCTCACGCCTATTTTTGTGCCTATTTTAATATGGGTTTTATATAAAGCTAGACCCAGCCCCATATATCTTGTTTCAGCTACCGCGGCGATTATTGGTTCTATAGTGATGTCAGGAAGCACGTTAAGTCTGGATGCGGATAACTTGGCGGGCGATTTGCTAGCCATTTTTTCGGCGGTGGCTTACACGGGATATATCGTATTGGTGAAAAGTCTTCGTCACAAATTAAATGCGCCGACGATTATTTTTTATGCCAGTTTCACAAACATCCTTCTTCTAGGTATCTTTGCTGTTCTTTCAGGAGAGGTGCTGTGGCCGTCTTCATGGCAGGGTTGGGCAGGAATTATTGGGTTGGCCGTATTGGTGCAGATCTTTGGACAAGGGCTTTTGGCGTATTCCATGGGTAAATTAAGTGCAGCTTTCGTTTCGGTAACGATGTTGCTGGGACCTGTGGTTTCCGCGTTTTTGGGATGGATTATTTTCGGTGAAGCGATAGGCATTTTCCAAACTTTAGGATGTACAATCGTCTTGTCCAGTATTGTTACGGCCAGTATTGATGAAAGAAGATCGCAAAAACAACCCAGTATCGTTCGTGTCAAGACGGGTGAAAAAAGCTGACAAAAAACAATAAAAAACGGAAAAGGCATAAAGTTATGAGACGTAATAGAAATACAAAAATTACGGCAACTCTTGGTCCGGCATCCTCGTCTGAAGACGTGATTGAGCAGTTGTACGTGAATGGTGTGGATATATTTCGCTTAAACTTTTCCCACGGCCTTCATGCCGATCATGCTTTGCGTGTAGAGACAATCCGTAGATTAGAGTCTAAATATGATCGTCCCATAACCATTGTGCTGGATTTACAAGGACCTAAACTTCGTGTGGGTAGGTTTCAAAATGACTATGTGGATTTGAAGAAAGATCAGTCATTTCGTTTGGATCTAGATCCCACATTGGGGGATGAATCCCGGGTGCAATTACCCCACCCAGAAATATTTGCGGCTCTCGAGCCTATGACGGATCTGTTGGTAGATGACGGAAAAATCCGCTTGAAAGTTTTGAGTTTTGGGGCTGATTTTGCAGAAACAAAAGTGATTGTGCCGGGGCGTATTTCTCATAATAAAGGCGTAAATGTACCAGGGGTGGCCTTGCCTATATCCGTATTAACGGAAAAAGACCGTAAAGATTTAGCCTTTGGTTTGGATTTGGGGGTGGATTTTGTCGCTCTTTCTTTTGTGCAAAAGCCAGAGGATGTCTTAGAGGCCAGAGATCTGATACAGGGTCGTGCTAAAATTATATCCAAACTAGAAAAGCCGCAAGCTATTGAACACCTGGAAGAAATCGTTCGTCTGTCCGATGGTGTTTTGGTGGCGCGTGGGGATTTAGGCGTGGAAATGCTACCCGAAGAAGTTCCCAGTATTCAAAAGCGGATCATCCGTATTTGTCGTGAACAGGGGCGACCGGTTTTGGTGGCCACACAAATGCTCGACTCTATGGTTACCAGCCCGACACCCACCCGAGCAGAGGCTTCCGATGTGGCAACGGCTGTGTATGATGGAGCCGATGGAGTGATGCTATCAGCAGAGTCTGCCAGTGGGGCTTACCCGGTTGAGTCGGTTGCGATGATGGATCGGATTATTCTGCAGGTGGAAAAGGATTCATACTATAAAACCATGTTAGATCTACACCATAGCGTGCCGGAGGCTACAGCTTCGGATGCGATTACTATGGCTGCCAACCAAGTTTCTCGTACGATTGGGGCGAAGGCAATTGTAACCTATACGGAAACCGGGTCGACGACGTTGCGGGCTTCGCGAGAAAGGCCAGCGGTGCCTATACTGGCCTTAACTTCAAATATGATTACAGCTCGTCAGTTGAATTTTTCCTGGGGTGTGCATGCGGTAAAATGCCAAGAGGTTTCTGATTTTTTTCATATGTCAGAAGTAACTTCGCGTTTGGTTCTGGCGGAGGGCTTGGCTAAAGATGGTGATTCCGTAGTGATTACGGCGGGCATTCCCTTTGACGTTTCCGATCAAACCCAGATTTTTGCGGCAGGAACTACAAATTTACTGCGGATCTTGCAGGTAAAATCGAGCGCGAGTTTATGAGTATGGATGCAGATACCGTTTTTCAGCGTCTAAAAAGATACGGGCAAGTATCGACGAAGCTTCCGGGGCTTTTCATGCGATTGGCCAGTGGTCAGTATATGGATGTGGATCGCGTTCGTTTGGCGCAAGATTTACGAGCGGCATTGGGGGACTTAAAGGGGCCATTGATGAAAGTGGCGCAGATGCTTTCTACGATACCGGATGCACTACCCATGGAATATGCCTCTGAATTGGCTCAATTACAATCGAACGCGCCTTCTATGGGCTGGCCTTTTGTGAAAAGGCGGATGCAATCGGAATTGGGGGCGGACTGGCAGTCTCGTTTTAAGGACTTTGAAAAACAAGCCTGTTCAGCGGCTTCTTTAGGTCAAGTGCACAAGGCGACGCATCTGAATGGTGAGGCTTTGGCCTGTAAGCTGCAATATCCACAAATGGCATCGGTTGTGGAGGCGGATCTGGCGCAGTTGCGATTTATTTTTAAGTTTTATGAAAAATATGACAGTGCAATTCAAACCAGCAAAATTCTCGACGAAATTTCTGATCGGCTGTTAGAAGAGCTGGATTACGAAAGAGAGGCCAAACATATAGCCTTGTATGCCTATATGTTAAAAAATCAACCGCAAGCCCATGTGCCGCAGGCTTATTCCGAATTATCGACGAGCCGTTTACTCACGATGAGCTGGCAAGAAGGCGTGCCTCTTCGTCAGATTATGGATCGCTCGCAGGAATGCCGTAACCAAATTGCCCGACAGATGTTTCGGGCTTGGTATGAGCCATTTTATTCTTATGGCGTGATTCACGGAGATCCTCATCTGGGGAATTATACATTCCGAGAGGATAATTCCGTTAATCTTATGGATTTTGGCTGTTTGCGTATATTTCCCGCAAAGTTTGTGGGCGGTGTGATTCACCTGTATAAGGCTTTGCTCACCAATGATATGGATATGGCTGTGGAGGCCTATAAAAGCTGGGGGTTTGAAAACCCGAGCAAAGAATTAATTGAGGTTCTAAATGGCTGGGCCAGATTCTTGTATGGTCCTGTTATGGATAATCGGGTGCGCCATATTGATGAAACACGTAAAGGGATTTATGGACGAGAGGTGGCGGCAAAAGTTCATGAGGAGCTGAGAAAAATTGGCGGGGTTACGCCGCCGGCAGAATTCGTCTTTATGGATCGGGCTGCCATAGGTTTAGGATCGGTTTTTCTGCATCTAAAGGCAGAGTTGAATTGGTATGAAGAATTCCAAATGTTAATACAAGACTTCTCACCAGAAAAAATGCAAAGCCAACAACAAAAGGCAATGATCGCCGCGGGCCTAGAATACTGAGACCCTTTCAAAACGTCTTTTTTGGGTGATTTCGTCGTCAAGGTTCCGCTTCCGGTGCTCACGTACGAAGAGGTACGCTGCGCTCCGGTTCTCACCTTTCCTATAAATCCCTCCAAAAAAGCCAGTTTTGAAATGGCCTCAATACTGAAAATTTTCTATGCAATAAAAATGCGAAAGATTATCGAATTCTGTGGGTTGCATTCTATATACTCTGTGATATCCTAATTGCATAAGAATTGCCTCGGTATAAAAGAAACCTTTTAATAACAGGTTTTTTTGAATACTCAGAAAATAAAAAATAATAATAAATGGAGGTTACATGTCTGCCAAAGCTAGAACTTTAACGCGTTCAGATCTATCGGATAAATTATCGCGTTCTTTAGGGTTGTCTCGTCAACAATCAGTGGATGTTTTGGAAGCAGCGTTAGAGTTGCTTTCCAAGGGTTTGCAAAAAGAAGGTCATGTGAAGATTTCTTCTTTTGGTACATTCCATGTGCGCGCAAAAAATGAGCGTGTAGGGCGCAATCCGAAAACTGGAAAAGAAGTTATGATTACGCCTCGTCGTAGTTTATCTTTCCGGGCCTCAACAATTCTTAAGGATTCTGTAGAGAGAGGTCATCGCCGTCGTGCTTAGGAAGACATGCTTTTCAGCTGGTTTTTTTCTGGCGGCTATGGTTCAGGCTGAATCTCCAAAAACACTCAAGGCGTGTACGGTTTCGTGGCCGCCTTTTGTGGTGATGGAAGGAAATGTGGTCGGTGGATCGGATACAACTATATTACGCAATCTGGTTAAAAAAATGGGATTTGCGGATGTGGAGGTGGAAGAGGTTCCCTGGAAACGTTGTCTGAAACTAGCCGAAGAAGGGCAGGTAGATATTGTCTATCCCGCCTCAAAAAAACCCGATCGTGAAGTATATTTGCACTATCCAAAAGTAGCGTTACATCCTGTATCTTATGTGTTTGTTACAAAAAAAGATGCGCCACAGTCGTGGACAACAGATAAAAATGTATCGTCTCTGCCCCAGCCCATTGGCATTCCTTTAGGTTATTCCATCGCAGAAAAATTACGATTAGAGCCAGCTACAAAATTTGATGAAAATGCAAAGGATGATCTCGTCAATATGCAAAAGCTTCTGCTGGGGCGTGTCGGCACGATTATTATTGAAAAGATGAATGCCAAGGCTTTAATTGAATCGTTAAAGGCAAGTGATAAGCTGGTTATTTTGGACCAGCCTTATCATAAGGATAAAGAATACTACGTAACGATCAGCAAAAAATCACCTGTTTTTGATGCGTTAGTTGAAAAAATGGATAAAGAGCTACCGGCTCTTGTGCCAAAACATGCGGATTAGTTTGGTTTTGTTTATGTCTTGATAGTTGTGTATTTATAGTATGCAGGTGGGGCTCCATGCCTATTCTAAAATAAAACCCTCACATTTTTTTATTTCTATCAGCATATTCCGTCATTTTTTGACTCATCTAATACCAATTATCATAAATAAGTATCATTACCCCCGTCATTCTGAGTGCGGCTCCGCGCAGCGGAGTTAGCGAAGAATCCAGGCGCAAGAGTGCCGCGCAGGCGGCTCCTTATAGACTATATAGAGCCACTAAAGTGGCACTTGTGTGCCTGGATCTTTCACTTACTCCGCTGGCGCGGAGCTGCGTTCAAGATGACGGGTGTTATGATACTTATTTATGATAAAAGGTATAATACTTGGTCGTAAATATATGATATTTTTATTATGATATATTAAAAATTTTTATTGTTAACCTTATGCAAATAAGGTAGAGCTCTTAACAGAGTATAACGTTAATTTTAATGGAATAATTATTATGAATATGTATAAAGCTTCTTTATTGTCATCTTTATTTTCTGTGGTGGCTATGGCGCAAGTTATGGCTAGTGATGATTTGACTTTCATGGGGAAAGAAGAGCGGATTTCTGGGGGTGGTGTGTCTGCAGTGACGCCTCTCTTTCCTGGCCTTTCACGAGACATGAAGAATTTGATTTTAGGCAAATACTTAGACGGTAAAGATCGTCTGAAATTAAGGGTCGTTAGCAGAGATGCGAAAGCTATGGTTGATGATTTCGGTTGTCTAAAACTAAAATACACAATGACGACAGAGCAAATAATCGAGTTTTTCAAAAGGAGCGGAGCGTCTGTCCAGCATATGAATTTTTCTAATTTACGCCCTGTATGTACAGATAGTGTGCTTGCAGCAATTAAAGAATTTTGCCCTAAAATTAAATCTGTGAGTCTGTCTGATTGCACCAAAATAACAGATGAGGGTCTGGCTCATTTGGCTGGTGCCATAGCTGTGGATCTGTCTGATTGCACCCAAATAACAAACGCGGGTCTGGCTCATTTGTCTAGCGCTATAGAGGTGATTCTGTCTGATTGCACCCAAATAACAAACGCGGGTCTGGCTCATTTGTCTCGTGCCACAGCGGTGGGTCTGTCTGGTTGCACCCAAATAACAGACGCGGGTCTGGCTCATTTGGCTGGTGCCACAATGGTGGATCTGTCTGGTTGCGCCCAAATAACAAACGCGGGTCTGACTCATTTGTCTCGTGCTACAGCGGTGGATCTGTCTGGTTGCACCCAAATAACAGACGCGGGCCTGGCCCATTTGTCTCGTGCCACAGTGGTGTATCTGTATGGCACTCAAATAACGATGTCTGCTAAACAGGCTCTACTAAAGCGTGGTGTGCGCGTTTGTTTTTAGCCCCTTTCCGTTCTGGCGATGTCTTGTAAACTTTTATGATGCAGATGATAAATAGTCTTTAGATCAGGTTGGGAGATTGGGTTTTTGGATTATCAATGTAGTTTTTCATGCGTAAGTCCTGCCTTGGTTTGATGATCTGCTTGCCTGTCTGTTATATATGGGGTAAATACAGTTTATAGGGTTTGCTTCAAAAGGCTCTTCTATTATTTACACGAAGGAGATTTCTATTGCGTAAGATCAAAAAGGCTGTCTTTCCCGTCGGTGGTTTAGGGACGCGGTTTTTGCCTGTTACAAAATCGATGCCGAAGGAAATGTTGGCGGTTGTAGATAAGCCTTTGATTCAGTATGCGGTCGAGGAGGCTTTGGCGGCTGGGATACAAGAATTTATTTTTGTAACGGGTAAGGGTAAAACGTCTATTGAAGACTATTTTGATCACTCGCCTGAACTGGAACAAGCCTTAAAGGATCGTGGGCAAGTTGTGGAGTTGGAAAATTTAAATACTCTTTTGCCCAGTGCGTGGCAGATTGCCTATACGCGGCAACTGAAACCTCTCGGGTTGGGGCATGCGATTTGGTCGGCTCGGCATTTAATTGGAGACGATCCTTTTGCCGTATTTTTGGCGGATGATTTAATCGTTTCGGGGCGCCCCTGTATGATGGAAATGGTGGAGGCATATGAAGCAAAACCAGCTAACTATTTGGCGGTGATGGAGGTCGCGGAAAACGAGACGAGTCGTTATGGTATTATTGAACCGATCTCTAGCGGTTTTGAGAATAATCTGATAGCCATAAAAGGGATGATCGAAAAACCCAAGGCAAATCCACCCTCCCATTTGGCAATTATAGGCAGGTATATTCTGGATCCCCAAGTCTTAAAAATTCTGGATACGCAAAAACCCGGCAGTGGTGGGGAAATACAATTAACCGATTCTTTGTTGGCCTTATTGCAAACGCAAGCTTTCTATGGGGTGCGTTTTAGTGGAAAGCGCTTTGATTGCGGTAGTAAAATCGGATTGCTGAAAGCAAGCCTACATGAAGCTTTAAAAAGACCGGATATGGCTGAGGAATTGCACCAAGAGATTAAAAGTATTCTGGAAAATGATAGGGAAGCAAAGGCTTAAATATGTATGAAGTGGATGCCACAATTCTGCGGGCTTATGATGTGCGTGGGATTTATGGGAAAAATTTAACGGCGGAAACTGGCTATCTGTTAGGCAAGGCTTTTGCGGTTGATTTGCTTGCGCAGGGGGGTGCTTGTGTTTGCGTTGGGCATGATGTGCGATTGAGTTCTCCCGAATTGGAGAATGCGGTGGTTGCAGGTTTGTCCGAAAGTGGCTTACGGGTCTTGCGTATTGGAACCGGGCCGAGCCCTATGCTGTATTTTGCACAAAAACATCTTGGAGCCGATGCCGGCATAATGATTACGGGATCTCATAATCCAGCTGAATATAATGGGATTAAGTTTTGCCTTAAAAGCGGGCCTTTCTTTGGTGAGGATATTCAACGCTTAGGCGAAATTGCACGTGCTGGAGCATTTGTAGAGAAACCGGGTGTGATCGAAAATGTCAGCGTTATAGAAGAGTACGTGGCCAGGCTCATGCAGGATTATACGGGCCATTACAGCCAATCCCGCGCGTTAAAGATTGTTTGGGATCCAGCAAATGGTGCGGCTTGTAATGTATTAGAGTATTTGCTGCCCTTATTGCCAGGAGAGCATATGGTTTTAAATGGCATGGGGGATGGTAATTTTCCGGCCCACCACCCGGATCCTTGCGTCGAAAGTAACATGGTGCAATTGGCCAGGGCCGTACAGGATACGGGAGCTGATTTAGGTATTGGTTTTGATGGGGATGCAGATCGTATAGGTGTGGTAGATGGTGAAGGGCGCTTGATTATGGGGGATCAGTTGCTAGCTTTCTACGCGCAGGAACTGGCAAAGACGCATGCAGGTAAACCTGTTCTGATAGATGTAAAGTCTGGGCAATCTGTGTTGGATCGGTTACAGGATTTAGGACTTCGGGGAGAGCTTACGCGTACGGGGCATTCTTATATCAAAAAACGCATGCAGGAGCTCAATTGTCCGCTCGCTGGTGAGATGAGTGGTCACATGTTTTTTGCGGATCGTTATTACGGGTTTGACGATGGGATCTACGCGGCTATTCGGTTGATCGGGGCTTTAGGGTTGGAGAGTTATTCATTGTCTGAATGGCTTGGCGCTTTTCCACCCACCTATATCACGCCAGAAAGCTGGCATGACTGCGCCGATACGGTAAAGTTTGGCGTTATCGAGACAATTAGAAAAAAACTGATTGAGCAGCAAGCGGACTTCATTGATGTGGATGGTGTGCGGGTGTCTACGCCGGATGGATGGTGGTTGATACGTGCATCCAATACGCAAGCGGTTATCGTTTCCCGTGCAGAGGGAAAGACGACAGAAGGTTTGAAACGTTTGCTAAAAGATGTCAATGATCATCTAAACCAAGCTGGGGTTTTTTGAATATCCTTATCGAAATGCAGCAGAAATGGCATCACAAATGCCATAAATGCAGCAGAAATGGCATTTGCGATGCCATTTTTGCTGGTAAAATCATTATAGACTATATAGAGCCACTAAAGTGGCGCTTGTGTGCCTTGATCTTTCTCTCACTCAGCTGACGCTGAGTTTCAATCAGGATGACGGGAATTATGGTGCTTATTTATGGTAAGTGGTAGTGCCTTACTTGTGAAGATCTACTTCAAGGCCGGGTAGAAACCTTACTTGTTTTTTGCCTGGACTGGATTTTATGACAATAGGCTGGTGGGCTTGTTCTCTTAAGATATGGAGGTCTGTTCTCACAGGGGACGAAAGACTTCCCATAGCTTCATTAAAAGGAGATTTACTTAAAGGGAAGCCATAGTCTTGGCTGTCCTCATCACTATCATTGGGAGAGGAATATGGTTGTGCCGTTCTTTCCTCATAACTATCCTCAGGAGAGGCGGACGGTTGTGCTGTTGTGCTGGACAATTCAGAAGGTTCCTCATCTGTTGGGAATTCTTCACTTTCATCTTCCATTGCAAAAACGCCACATAAGCTCGAGCTTCGTTGTGGGGAGATAGAGGCTGGTGTCGAGTCCCTCGTGTCGTTTAGCAGGCTTTCGGGTATTTTTGGCATGATGACCCTCGTGTGTGGGGGGTGCTGCTCTAGCGACGTACTCTTTTTTATCGGGTATTTTACTGGCGAGCGGGGTTGGACAGGCGCAGGTACTTTATAAAATGTATTTCGTTCTCCTACCGGGAAGACTTCTTCCTCTAACGGAAAAAATACCGGTGTAGACTCTCTTTCTTCAGGAGAATTGTCTTGTATTCCAGAAGAAAATCCTGGCGTAATGCCCCATAAGATAAAGGTAGCGATCGAGAAAATGAGTTTCATTGTACATAAATCCATTATTCAAATTGATCCGGTTTATTAGCAGAATGCGAAAAAAAATGCAAGTTTTGTAGATCACGACTATTTTGTTGAGAGTTGAGCAAATATCGCTATTATAGCGCTAAATGAGTTGAAGGAAAAAGATTAAATATGACGCTGAAAATTGCACAAAAAGCTAAGCCTTATGCCTATTATGTTCTGTTTATCTTAACGGTTACGTATATCTTGAATTTTATTGATCGGACGATTTTATCGATTTTAGCCGAAGAGATAAAAGCGGGCTTGCGTATTGGGGATGCCAGTTTAGGGTTTTTGTATGGGACGGCTTTTGCGGTGTTTTTTTCCATATTTGGTATACCTTTGGCCCGGCTTGCGGATCATTGGAATCGTAAGAAATTGATTGGTGCGGGTGTTTTCTTATGGAGCCTTATGACGGCTCTTTCGGGTACGGCGACCTCGTTTTTTCAATTGGCCCTCTATCGGGTGGGTGTGGGTATTGGAGAGTCGGCTGCCGCGCCTGCATCCTTATCCATGTTGGCTGATTCTTTTACAAAAAAAATGCGGGCGACAGTATATGGGGTTTGGTCGACAGGTGTTTTTATAGGCTCCGGTGCAGGTTTTGCGGTGGGTGGAGCGACATTAGCGGCTTATCATCGTTGGTTTCCGGATGGAAATGCTCCCTTTGGTATAGCGGATTGGCAATTGTCTATGTTCTTGGTCGGTGTACCAGGATTATTGTTGTCTGTTTTTATATTTTTCCTCCGTGAACCCAAAAGAGGGGAGATGGATGGAGTTGAGATACGTCAACAGGATCCTCATGCGTTTAGGTTTTTTCTGCAAGAATTAGCCGCCGTTATTCCGCCATTTACATTTTATAGTCTCTATCGTTTAGGGGGTAAATCGCTGATGTTGCGCAATATGTTTTATGCCTTTGATTTAGCGATCAGCGCTTGGGTGTTGACAGGTTTGCTAGGAAATCCGGAGCAGTGGGTGTCCATCGCCTTAGGTTTGTATGCGTTTACGTCTTGGCTACAACGTTTAAAAATTATGGATACACCTTGTTATGCGGTTATTTTTCAGGCCAAGGCTATGCGTTATTCCGTTTTAGGTTTCTCCATGATTGGGTTTACCGTTTATGGGATTGGCTTTTGGTTTACGCCGTATCTCTTGAGGCGGTTTTCCGCCGATCCCCAAGATGTAGGCGCGATGATGGGTATTATTGTTTTGTGTTCCGGATTTCTCAGTATTCTCTTGGGCGGATTAATATCCGATTTTTTAAAGAAATACACCGTAAAGGCTCGTATTTATGTGGGGATGCTTTCTGTCTTGTCGATACCTTTATACTATTTGGGCATGAGCGCAACAGAAATACATATGGCGTATTTTTATGCCACAGTAGGTATATTTGTAGGAATGATATGGATTCCCTCGAGCTTGGCTATGGCGAGTGAGTTATCGCCGCCGCATATGCGTGCCACGGCGATTGCCTTTAACCAGTTAGCCGGAACCCTTATAGGTTTGGCGATGGGGCCTTATGTGATGGGGCAGATTAGCGACATAATGCGGATGTTTAACTATACAGACGCCGATAGCCTGCAGATTGGTGTGCTGGTGGCGATGCTGATAGCTGCGCCTATCAGCATGATATTACTGTGGTTGTCGTCCTTGTATGTAGAGACGGAGGAAAAAGAAATTGCACACATCACGCAGGCGGCTGAAAAAAGTTAGTTCTTTGCTTTTGCCGTTTTTCTTGTCTTCTTAGTAGGTATAGTTTTTTGCGTTTTGGCAACATCTTCAATAAATTTTGCTATACGCAATATCGCGTCTAATCCTTCAGGGATGATGCCAAAAAATACTGGATAGATATGAATCATGTCTTCTTTTTCGTCTAAAACCACTTGGACGCCGGATTCTTCAGCTTTTTTTGCAATTCTAGTCGTGTCGTCATGTAGCATTTCTCGTCCACCACACATCATATACATGGGCGGGAAATTATGATAGTCGCCATAAAATGGGGAGGCTTCAGGATCTCTAGCGGATGTGCCTTGTAAATAGTGATTGGCAAAACCGGATATGGGGTCATTGCTAAACATCGGATCTATATCGGAACGTGTATACAAAGATTGCCCCGTAAGCGCTAGATCGGTCCATGCGGAAATAGTTATAACGCAAGAAGGCATAGGTAGTTTGTCATCACGAATTTTCATGATCATCGAAAGAGCCAACGCGGCGCCACAGGAGTCTCCCATGATTACAATATTATCTGGGTGGTGGCCGGCGGCTAAAAGGGCTGTATATGCCGTTAAGCAATCTTGCCCCAGGATATGATGTTCATGTTCGGGAGCTGTGCGATAATCAGGTATCCAGACGGTTGAATGGGTAATCTTTGCAAGTTTTGTCGCAAACGGAATAAAAGCATTTTTTAGATCATCCAGACCAATGACAAAAGCGCCACCGTGGAAGTAGAGAATTTGTCGTTTGTTTTGAACGGGCGGTGTTGCGATAAGGCTGTGGACGGTGTCCAGACTGCTGTAATGGATCAACACATCTTTTTCTACAGGACTTAAAAAATAGATGATTTTGGCGAATAAATTATAATCGGCTCGTACGTTGTAAATGGAGATGCCTCGACGCAATTTAAAGCGGCTGATTTTCAGCAAAATATTAAAGATGAGTCTTTTGAGATAACGCATGTCGGACTTTCTCCCTTATGGATAGTATACTTTCTAAAATGTTTCAAAGTCATTAATATTTTTTTTCTCGACAAACATCCGCATGTTTCCTATAAATCTCCCATGACATATGAAACACAAGATATTTGTATTGGTAAAATTATTGGAGCCCATGGCGTGCATGGGGCCGTGCGTGTGCATGTGTTTTCCGATGATCCGGAATCTCTTTTTCGTTATAAAAAGCTGAAAGATGCGCAAGGTCATTTGTTTACGGCCAAAAAAATGCGTATGCAAAAAGGATCCGTTGTGATTGTGCGCTTTGATGGTGTTTCGGACCGAAATATGGCGGAGGCCTTGCGGGGCTTGGAACTGTTTGTGGGTAGAGACCAAATGCCGTCCTTAACGGAGGATGAGTTTTACATCAACGATCTCGTCGGGTTAAAGGTGCAAAACCTAAAAGGCGAGTGGATCGGTAAGGTAAAGGCGGTCGAAAACCACGGAGCGGGAGATTTTTTATCCATAGAACCGTTTCTAAAAGTATGTGTGCCCTTTACAAAGGCAGCAATCCCTGAGGTTTATATCCGCCAAGGCTATCTGGTATTGGACGAGAGTTTTCTGGTTATGGACCAGGACCCGCCTTCTGATGTCTAAATCTTCCTGGCATGTGACATTATTTACGCTTTTCCCTGAGATTTTTCCGGGACCGTTGGCTTGTTCTATTCTGGGGAATGCTCTGGAAAAAGAAATTTGGTCGCTGAAAACGGTAAATATTCGAGATTATGCAGAAAGTAAGCACAATACGGTTGACGAGCCAGGATTTGGCGGTGGGCCGGGCATGGTGATGAAGCCGGATGTGGTGGATCGGGCTTTGACGGCTCATTGTTCAGGGCTTGATAAACCTGATGTTTTGCTGTACTTATCTCCTCGTGGGAAACCATTTCATCAAGATGATGCAAAACAATTGGCAAATGTAAAAAAAGTTGCTATGTTGTGCGGACGGTTTGAAGGTATAGATCAGCGAGTTCTAGACCATTGGCAAGTTAGAGAAGTCAGTTTAGGCGACTTTATCCTGGCCGGTGGCGAGGTGGCTGCGATGGCGATCATTGAGGCAAGTCTTCGTTTTGTCCCTGGTGTTGTGGGAACGAAAGCGTCCGTGGAGGAGGAAAGTTTCTCTCATGGCTTGTTAGAGGCGCCACACTATACGAAACCGCGTGTGTGGAAAGAGATGGCGGTGCCAGATGTGTTGTTATCTGGCCATCATGAGAATATAAGAAAGTGGCGTTTAGCAGAAGCTGAAAAAATCACTAAGCTGCGCCGTATGGATTTGTGGGAAAAGTATTTACAAGAAGAGGTCGACCAATGAATATGTTGCAACAGTTTGAACAAGAACAAGTTAATAAGCTTGCTGCCATTAACCAAATGCCAGAATTTGCCCCAGGCGATACGCTGAAGGTAAGCGTAAAGGTCGTTGAAGGCGATCGTGAGCGTATGCAGGCCTACGAAGGTGTTTGTATTGCGATCAGCCGTGGCGGTATTAACTCTTCTTTTACAGTGCGTAAAATTTCGTACGGTGAAGGTGTTGAACGTTTGTTCCCTATGTATTCACCGAATATTAAAGTAGAAGTGTTGCGTAAGGGTCGTGTTCGTAGAGCCAAGTTGTACTACTTGCGTGATTTGCGTGGTAAGTCAGCGCGTATTGCGGAAAAGACTGATTATGGCCGTTTAGCCGCAAAGGCTGCGGACGCAGCAAAGCGCGAAGAAGCTCGCGCACAAGCGGTTGCGGAAGCTGCTCAACAACCGGCTGAATAACTCAATTATAAATGAATAGATTTTAAAATCACCTTTACCTCGCGGTAGAGGCAATACCTACGTATGAAAAATTTAAGAGAGGCGTTTCTGTCCACGCCTGTCATACCTGCGCAGGCAGGTATCCAGCGCAACAAGCGCCTCGAAGAGGCTCCTTATTATCTTCTTTGCATAAATAAAGGGTTGCTTCGCAACACATAGTTTTCACTGGATACTTGCCTTCGCAGGTATGACAGGTTCTGGTGACATGTTTTGTGTATTTTTCATGCGTAAGCTCTTGCGGTAGAGGTGATTTTTTATGTGCGTGAACTATAAGTCTACAGGGTATTTTATGTAAAACATTTTACCCACATTGAGTCAGTTCTTTTGTTTTCTGCAACAGAATGTGTGCGTTTTTTTCATCCATTATCTTTCCCTTCCGCGTAGATTTTGCCACATGCAAGGCCCAGCCAGTCAAGTCTTGGGAATCGATTTTAAACTGTAAGGATTCTATTTCTTTTTGTAGGTAAGTGATTTCTTGTTCAATCGATTGGATGAGATTTTTCCCCTCTGCCGAACATGCGTGACTGGATTCATAAGTTATAAAAAGGGCTAAGTTTAAAATGAATAAACGCATCAAGTCTCTATGAGGTTTTTGTCTTAACCTATTCATTTTGCAATATATTTATGAATATATGGTTAAGGTTGGATGAGGGTGTTAATTAAAATATGCCCGCAAGGCGTTTTTGGAGCACAACGGTGTATTGGCCTGGATTTGTGTGCTCGAGACACCTTTTTGCAAGTCTGTGACGACGATCAGTTCAGCGCCGATGTGTTCTGCATGCAAAGTTTTGTTAGATATTTCCGGGTCGCCTGCGGTGATGGCAATGACGTGGGGGTGGATGTCGATGCATAATTGCCTGTATCCAGAAAAACCCACTAAGACGGGTAACAGTAATACGTCATCGACAAATCGGATGCAGGATAAATTTTTAGCTCGTTGTTCTTGTGTATGAAAGGCTTTTTTGCATTTTCGGCCTGAAATTGTTTCATTGGGTTCTAATGCCACAACGAGGTGATCCCCTTGTTTTTTTGCCTGTTCTAAAAATTCAAAATGTCCATAATGCAGTATATCAAAGCATCCCCCAACTAAAACGACACGTTTTGCCTGTGCAAATGGTAATGAATTTCCCGGTTCATATGCTTGTATAGATGCCAAAACCATTTTTGTCAGTCCTGTTTTTATCTTTTATTTTACATCAAGGTTGTATCTGTGGATAGTCTAGAAATATTTATGATCGTAACTATGCAATTTTTTAAACTTCAGACCAGGGCCTACGCATGAAAAAGACACAGAACAGTCACGAGTACCTGTCATGCATGCGCAGGCAGGCATCCAGCGCGACAAGCGCCTCGGAGAGGCTCCTTACAGTCTTCTTTGCATCCATAAATATAGAGTTGCTTCGCAACACATAGTTTTTACTGGACACCTGCCTGCGCAGGTGTGACAGGTGTGGACGTCACTTCCTCTCTTAAATTTTTCATGCGTAGGCCCTGAACTTCAGACTTGAAAGTGGGGGCGCGATTGCAGTATGTCTCTATACTGCTCACCACTATTCCCTTTTATCATACCCCTTATGACTTGTTTATAGGGGGTTTGCTATTGAAAAATATCGATATGCACCCTATATCCATATTGTAGGGTGATTTTATTAAAGGATTTTTTAAGATGTTTAAAGGTTTTATGAAAAAAGGTGTTACGGTTGTTTTGATGACGTTGGTGTTGCTGGGAGCAGCTCAAGCGGCGGATTTAGAGTTTGAGGCGAGTCCTCGGGTGCAGGCTGTGGCTGTGCAGCCTATCGCTGTGGAAAAAGCTAAAGACGCAAGCGTTATGACAACGGTTCTAAACGGCGTAAAAACCGTTTGCGATGTAGCGAATGTATATACAGAAAATAAAAAAGAGTTCACCGAAATTTATGATGGGTTTGTTCAGGCGAAGAAAACATACAACGACTCTTGTGCAAAACAGCTAGAAGAAGGCAAGCAACTGAAGTGGTACCATAAAGTATGGTTTGCCGCCAATGCTTACGGCCCAACTTTAACCAAGGTTGGTATGAAACTGTACAACTTCGGTAAAAAAGTAGCCGAATTCGCAGCGGTCGTTATGATCCTCATCTAAAATAGAATAGCCCTTGGAACCTGTTTCCAGGGGCTTTCTTATTTCACCTTGTATTTTCCCTTAAAGGCCCGTTGAAAGCGTTTGATATTTTCTGGAGACATGCGTACGTGTAGCATGGTTTCCATGTCTTCGTCTTGACGAAGCAAAACATCGCCGTGATCGTATAGCCATGAGATGGCAGCACCTTGTTTGTTGTTGAAAACAAAGTATTTTTCCACTTCATTTTTGCTTAAGTTGTCATCAATGGCCTGAAGGAGGGCGTTAATGTTTTCCCCAGTTAGGGCTGAAACAGCGATGCGATTGCGACTGATGCTGATATCTTGGTCAGCTTGTAATTGGTCCACCTTGTTGAGCACTTCAATCATATTGGGTTCAGTTATACCCAGGTCATTCAAGACATCTTTTACATCTTCACTTTGTGCGCTGGTATCGGGGTGAGAGATATCTCGCACATGCAAGAGCAAATCTGCTTCTAAGACTTCTTCTAAGGTCGCGCGAAAGGCGGCAACTAATGTGGTCGGCAGTTGGGATATAAATCCAACCGTATCGGATAGAATCACCGTTTTTCCGGAAGGCAATTTTATGGACCGCATGGTTGGGTCTAAGGTTGCAAAGAGGATGTCTTTGGCCATGACATTGGCGCCGGTTAAGCGATTGAAGAGGGTTGATTTACCTGCGTTGGTATATCCCACAAGGGCCACGATTGGGTAGGGTGTGCGCCTTCTGGATTCCCGGTGTAGCTCACGCGTGCGAACGACCGTTTTTAACTCGCGTTTTAAGCGGGAAATGCGTTCGTCAATTAAACGTCTGTCGACTTCGATTTGTGTTTCACCAGGGCCTCCTACGAACCCCAGGCCACCACGTTGCCTTTCTAAATGCGTCCATGACCGAACTAAGCGGCTGCGCTGATAGGTTAGGGCGGCTAATTCTACTTGCAATCGGCCTTCAGAGGTGCGTGCGCGTTCGCCAAAAATCTCGAGGATTAAGCCCGTGCGGTCGATAACTTTGCACTGCCAGTTTTTTTCCAAATTGCGTTGTTGAACGGGCGTGATGGATCCGTCGATAATCGCTAGATCGATTTCTTTTTCTTCAATAAGATCTTTATACCGCTCTAAAACCCCTGAACCAAAAAGGGTGGACGGAATCATGCTCCGTAAAGGCACAACATCCGCATGGACGATGCGTAAGCGAATCGCCCGTGCGAGCCCCATGGCCTCCTGTAGATGCGAAAAAGGATCGTGCCGATTATCCGCACGATCCTTAGGGTTTTTGTAATCTACATGGAGGATTAACGTTCTGTTTTCGGACGGTTGAAGGTCCTGAAACGTTGTGTTCAATCAACTCTCCTCGAAACTGGTGTTTATATCTGCCATATCGTCCTCGCCATGCAGCTGAACAGGGTTCAGAGGCATTACAGTCGATATAGCACTTTTATACACCAATTGCGAGTGTGCGTCACGTCTTAAAAGTACACTGAAAGTGTCAAACCAGGTTATTATGCCTTGCAGCTTAACGCCATTGACTAAAAAAAGTGTCACAGGTGCTTTGTTCTTTCTGAGTGTGTTCAAAAAGACTTCTTGCAAGTTTCCGTTTTTTTCGGATGACATGGATTCGCTCCGTTTATTGTTAATATCTGATACCGCAGTACCATTGTAATACTCTACCGTAAAAGTATGTGCATTTAGTTAAAAGGATATAAAATTATTGTCAAGTTAAAAATGCCATTAAGGCAATAATATTGCGGGGTTTCGGGGTTATGAATCTAGCGAATCAATTAAATTCTTTAAATTTTCGAAACAAACAGCCAGCGGGTGTGTATATTTCAATTTGTCAAAGCTCTGAAAGTCATTAATAAAAATTCCAGTTAAATTTGCATGATGAGCTGTGGCCATATCCACTTCGTTGTCGCCGATAAACCAGACTTGGGGGCCGGCCTGGTGGTTTAATTGGTTCAAGGCGTGGTGTACAGGAATCGATGAAGGCTTATCATGGCTAGTGTCGTAGGATCCGACCACCGCTTGAAAATAATGCCCCCACCCTAAATGATGGATTTCCGCACGTAGGTTGTCTCCCCGTTTATTGCTGACAATTCCCATGGGAATGGCTTTGTCCTTCAGAAAACGTAGAGAATCTTCTGCGTAAGGTAAGGGGGATAGCCTTTCTAGATGGATTTCTTGATAGGCTTTATAGTAATAGTCTGCAGCCTCTTTCCACTGGGGACCAAAAAGCAGGGGAAATGTTTCCCGGGCTGATTTTCCAGGGCGATTTTTTAAATCCTCCATAGAAACTTCCGGCATGCCATAGTGTTGCAATAACTTATTTATGGCATAGTGCGTCACGGGCCAGTTATTGATCAGCGTGTTATCCCAATCAAAAAGTACGGCTTTAGGTAGGGAAAGTTGCATGTTTGTCATATATTCATGTTACAGAATAAAAAGACGGTCGTATAGTCTATAGATAAAATTTTCGATTCTTATATCTGTTCCGTTTTTATGGCAGGCGTTTTTTCTCTGGTTTCTGCGTAGATAATATATAGGCCGCTGCTGACGATAAGGAGGGCGCCCATGATAAAATTGTTGTCTGGTGTATCTTGCCAGAAGAGGTACCCTAAAATCATATTCCAGATA